>DATFFY010000463.1:0-4555 GCA_035249805.1 Acidimicrobiales bacterium
GTGCCGCAGCCCACGTCGAGCATCCGGCGTGGCGCCAGGGCGCGCACGGTGTCGGCGATCCACGGGCCCACGATCGGCTCGGCCACGCGGGACACGCGGGCGATCACGTCACCCAGGCCTGCGTCGTACGGCCGGCTGGGAGCGCCGCGCAGGTGGTCGGCCATCGCGGCGTAGATCGGGCCGTCGTGCGCCACCGCCTCCTCGGCGGTGCCGGCGACGTCGGGGGCGCCGAGCACCCCCCGCATGCGGCTCCCGCGGGGGGAGTAGCGGTCGCCGGTGCGTCTGACCAATCGCTGGGACACCGCCAGGTCGAGCACGGCGGTGGTCAGCTCGACGTCGAGGAGGCCGGCTCGCCGGGCCAGCTCGGTCGCGGTGCCCGGGGCGCGCAGCGCGTCCGCCAGTCCGGACCGGAGGAGGACACCGAGGCACTCGATCCGCAGGAACACGGTGAGGTCGCGCAGGACCCGGAGCCGAGCGAGGTTGTGCCGCTGCGCGAGGCCGGCAGCGGCCATCCCGGCGATCTGGCGGGGTCGACCCATGATCGTGCGCCGCCCCTCGGTCGGCCCCGTCAGCTGCCGAGCGTGGCGATCGCGTCGTTGATCGCGAGCACCCGGCGGGCCTCCTCGACGTGGAGGTTCTCGATCATCCGCCCGTCGAGGGTGACGACGCCGCGGCCCTCGGCCTGCGCCTCCTCGAACGCCGCGATCGTGCGCCTGGCGAGCTCGACGGCGTCCTCGTCGGGCGCGAACACGTCGTTGCACGGCTCCACCTGCGACGGGTGGATCAGGGTCTTGCCGTCGAAGCCCAGCTCGCGGCCCTGGACGCACTCCGCCAGGAAGCCCTCCTCGTCCTTGATGTCGTTGTAGACGCCGTCGAGCAGGACCTTGCCGGCCGCCCGGACGCCGAGCAGGCACAGCCCCAGGCTGGGCAGCAGCGGCTGGCGATCGGCCACCCGCACCGCGTGCAGCTCCTTCACGAGGTCGTTCGTGCCCATCACGAGGACCGTGAGGCGCTCGGACGCGCTCGCGATCTCCTCGGCGTGCAGCACGGCCACCGGTGTCTCGAGCATCGCCCACACCATCGTGCGGTCCGGCGCGCCGGCCGCCTCGAGCGCGGCCTCGATGGCGTGGACCTCGGTGGCGCTGTTCACCTTCGGCACGAGCACGGCGTCCGGCCCCGCCTTGGCCGCCGAGGCGAGGTCCTCGTCGTGCCACGGGGTGCCGAGGCCGTTGGCCCGGATGACGAGCTCCCGCTTGCCGTAGCCGCCACCGGTGACGGCGGCGCACACCCGCTCGCGGGCCTCCACCTTGGCGTCGGGGGCCACCGCGTCCTCGAGGTCGAGGATCAGGGCGTCGGCGGGGATGTCCTTGGCCTTCTCGAGCGCCCGCTCGTTCGCGCCCGGCATGTAGAGCACCGAGCGACGCGGCCGGAGCTCGCCGTCGGCCATCAGCCCTCCCCGTCGGTCGCGGCGTAGGCCGCCGCGAGCTCGGGGTCGCGGGCGGCCAGCTGCTCGGCCAGCTCGACCATGACCTTGCACTGCTTCACCGAGGCGTCGTCCTCCATCTTCCCGTCGAGCATCACGGCGCCCGTGCCGTCGCCCATGGCGGCGATCACGCGGCGGGCGTGCCGCACGTCGGCGGGGTCGGGGGAGAACACCCTGCGGGCGATCTCGATCTGCGTGGGGTGCAGGCTCCACGCGCCGACGCAGCCGAGCAGGAAGGCGTTGCGGAACTGGTCCTCGCAGGCGACGACGTCGGCGATGTCGCCGAAGGGCCCGTAGTAGGCGTAGATGCCGTTGGCCTGGCAGGCATCGACCATGCGGGCGACCGTGTAGTGCCAGAGGTCCTGCTGGTAGATCGTGCGGTCGCCCTGGATGTCGCCGTCGACCGGGTCCTGCCGCACGAGGTACCCGGGGTGACCGCCGCCGACGCGGGTGGTCTTCATGCGGCGGTTGGCGGCGAGGTCCGCCGGTCCGAGCGAAAGGCCCTGCATCCGGGGCGACGCGGCGCAGATCTCCTCGACGTTGGCCACGCCCCGCGCCGTCTCGAGGATGGCGTGGACGAGGAGCGGCCGGTCGAGCCCGGCCTTGGCCTCGAGCTGCGCCAGGAGGCGGTCGACGTAGTGGATGTCCTCCGGCCCCTCGACCTTCGGGATCATGATCACGTCGAGCTTGTCGCCGACCTCGGTGACGGCGGCGACGAGGTCGTCGAGCCCCCACGGCGAGTCGAGCGAGTTCACCCGCGTCCAGAGCTGCGTGGCCCCGACGTCCACGTTCTTGCCGACCTCCACGAGCCCGGCCCGGGCCGCCTCCTTGTCGGCGGCGGGCACGCCGTCCTCGAGGTTGGCGAGCAGCACGTCGACCTTCGGCGCCAGCTCGGGGAGCTTGCCCACCATCTTCTGGTTCGACGCCGGGAAGAAGTGGATCATCCGCGAAGGCCGGAAGGGGATCTCGCGGACGGGGTCGGGGGCACCGACCGCAAGGGGGCGGAAGAAGTCCTTCGCGGAGCGCATGCCCCAACCCTAGGGAGGTCGGGGCTACTGCTTCACCTTCCCGCTGCGCTTGCGGGCCCACCGGCTCCTCAGGATCTTCGGCACCTCGTCGACCCGGCCCGTGGCGAGGGCGACGACGGCATCCCGGGCCCGCTGCCTGCGGATCTTCTCGAACCACTCGACCCTGCCGTGGACCGGCACGCCGGCCACCGGGCCGTCGCACAGGTCCTGGCAGTCGACCTCCCTCACCGGGCCCGTGCGCCGCAGCGCCGCGACGAGCTCGTCGAAGCCGTCGTCGCGCCGGCAGTCCTTGTCGGTGCAGACGTAGCAGCGCCTCGCGTCGGCCTTCATGGTTCGACCTGTTCCCCCGGGTGGCCGGGTCTACCCGGCCTGGGCCGCGTCGACCAGGCGGCGGGCGATGACGCGCAGGCAGAGCAGCTCGTCGGCGCCCTCGAAGATCGACAGCACGCGGGCGTCGACGAAGTAGCGGCTGACGTCGTACTCCTCCGCGTAGCCCATGCCGCCATGGATCTGCTGCGCCTCGCGCGTGACCCACTCGGCGGCGCGGCACACGTACGCCTTCACCATCGCGGCCTCGAGGGTGCCCTGACCGCGGGCCATGAGCCGGGCGACGGAGTACGACGCCTGGCGGGAGGCCTGGATCATCACGGCCATCCGGGCCAGCTTCACCTTGATGAGCTGCAGCTCGCCGATCGGCGAGCCGAACACGATGCGGTCCTCTGCGTACTGGCGGGCCTTCTCGTAGGCGGCCTGCATCACGCCGATGGCCCGCGCCGCCGTCTGGAGGCGGCCGTTCTCGAAGCCGGCCATCTGGAGGTAGAAGCCCTGGCCGAGGCCGCCCTCGCCGCCGACCAGGTGCTCGTCGGCCACGAACCAGCCGTCGAACGACACCTCGTAGGAGTGCATGCCGCGGTAGCCGATCGTGTCGATCGGCCGGCCCTCCATGCGGCCGCCCCCCTCCTGCTCGAGCACGAAGCCGTGGCCGTCGCCCCGCTCCTTGGGCACGACGAACAGCGACAGGCCCCGGTGCTTGAGGCTGCGATCGGGGTCGGTCCGCGCGAGGAGCATGAGCACGTCGGCCCGAGCGGCGAACGTGCACCACGTCTTCACGCCGTTCACGAGCCAGCCGCCGTCGGTCTTGGTGGCGGCGACCTTGATCCCGGCCACGTCGGACCCGAAGTCCGGCTCGGTCACGGCGACGGCGTTCATCACCTCGGCGGTGGCCAGCTTCGGGAGCCACTGGTGCTTCTGCTCCTCGGTGCCGCCCTTCACCAGCGCCCGGGTCAGGATCTCCGGACGCGTGATCAGCGACCCGCCGGCGCCGAGCGAGCCGCGCGACAGCTCCTCTGTGGCGACGACCATGCCGATGTACTCGCTCTCGCCGCCGGCGCCGTAGCCGCCGTACTCCTCGGGGATCGACAGCCCGAACGCGCCCATCTCGGCGAGCCCGCTGATGATCTCCTCGGGGATGTCGTCGTTCTGGCGGTGGATGTGCTCGGCGATCGGCGCCAGCTTCTCGTCGGCGAAGCGGCGGAAGGTGTCCTGGACGAGCTCGAAGTCGTCGTCGAGGTGCCGCGGCCCGTCGGTGGCGGCGAGCCCGGCGAGGAACTCCGGGTCGCGGTAGGTCGTGCAGAACTCGCGGGCCTTGTCGAGCGCTCCTGGGTCCACGCCCCAGAGCGCCTCTCGCCCGTAGACCTTGGCTGCCAGATCGGCCACCGCGTCGGCCACGAAGGCACACGTGAGGGCCGCCTCGACCTCGCCGTGGGCCCCGTACTCGAGCATCGCCCGGCCCGTCTCCACCGCGGCAGCGGCGTGCGCCAGGTCGTAGGCGAGGACCTGGTCGACGTCGACCCCGCCACCGCCGGCGAGGGCCCGCGCCCCCGCCTGCACCACCTCCTGGGCGAGCTCGACGGCCTGGGTGGCGGCGGAGAGGTCGGCGTTCGGCATGGCCGCCGAGGCTACCGACCGGCCGCTCGAGCGGTCACGTCCGCGAGCCGCCCGCGGCGGACGTGACGCTCAGGCGACGTGCTGCGGTTGCGCCTGG
>DATFFY010000464.1:0-4350 GCA_035249805.1 Acidimicrobiales bacterium
AGACGACGCTGTGCGGCCCCGAGGGCTACATCAAGGAGCGCATCGCCGCGTTCAAGGAGAGCGGCGTCACGGTCCTCAACGTCACGCCCATCGGTGACGCCCCCGCCATGCTCGAGCAGGTCCGCGGCTGGCTCTGAGCCGAGCACCTCGCGGCGCCGCCGCGCGGCCTGCCCAATGGTCAGGCCAGCGTCTGGAGGACGACCTCGAGGAAGGCCTCGGGCTGTTCGAGGTGAGGCGCGTGGGCGGCCTCCTCGATGACCTCGAGCGGCCAGCCGTGGGCCGCCGACGCGCGCTGCGCGGTCTTGATCGGCACCATGCGGTCGTGACGACCCCAGATCAGGTGCACCGGGCAGTCGATCCGACGCAGCTCCTCGTCGGGGATGCGCTTCGTCCCGAGGGCGACCAGTCGGTTCATCGACTGCTTGACCGCCTTCACGGTCGCTCGCTCGCGGTTGAGCTCGTCGAAGGCCTGGTACCAGCCCGCGTGGCGGGCTCGCGTGGCATCGAGGTCGAGCAGGAGGAACCGGTCGAACCGCTCGGCGTTGGCGGCGGTGGGTCGCAGCGAGAACCGGATGGCTGAGTACACCAGGCGCGGGGGCATCCGGTAGGGGCCGATGCCCGGCGCCGCGTAGAGGACGAGTCGAGCGAGCGCTCCGGGCGACGCGGCGGCGAACCGGGCCACCAGCGAGCCGCCCAACGAGTGCGCCACGACCGCAGGTCGATCGACGCCGACCGCTTGCATCGTCCCCCGCATCCAGGACCCGAACGACGCCGCGTCGAGGCTCGGCGCGGCATCCGACCCGCCGAGCCCGGGAAGGTCGGGGGCGACGACGCGGTGGGACGCCGCCAGGCGATCGAGCACCGGCGCCTAGATCGCGGCGCCGCTCTCGACCCCGCCGTGCAGGAGCAGCAACGGCGGGCCCGTCCCTGCCTCGAGGACGGACGTGGCCACGCCGTCGACCTCGAGCCTCCGCTCGGTCGCACTGGTCGCCGAGAGCACCCGTGCGCGGTCTCCGCCCGCTACCACGCCGTCAGCCTGCCCGTTCCGCGGACGTCGCGCTCAGCGGCGGGTCCCGGCGACGAGCTAGGCGAAGGCCTTCTGGACGACGCCGAGGGCCTCCTCGGCCTCGCGGACGAAGCGCTCGACGAGCTCACCGGCGGGGACGATGTCGTGGATGGCGCCAGCGCCCTGGCCGGCCGGCCAGAACTCGCGGTCGGGGTCGACGCCCTCGCTGGTCTCGTCGCCGCCGAGGTGGTTGGCGCCGTCCTGGAGCGACTTCAGGACCTGCATCGGGAACGGCTCCGGCACGCCACCGGCCTCGGCGAACTCCCTCGTGTACGCGTTCTCCACGACCCGGCACGTCTTGCCGGTGTACGCCTTGGTGACGGTGGTGCCGTCCTCGTGCATCTCGAGGAGCTTCTCCTTGTAGCCCTTCACCGTGTGGGCTTCGTGGGTGGCGATGAACCGGGTGCCGACCCAGACCCCGTCGGCGCCCAGGGCGAGGGCGGCGGCGAGGCCGCGGCCGTCGACGATGCCACCGGCGGCGACCACCGGCACCCGCTCGCCGACGGCGTCGACCACCTGGGGGACGAGGGCGAGCGTGGCGATCTGGCCGGTGTGGCCGCCCGCTTCCGTGCCCTGCGCGATGACGATGTCGCAGCCGGCCTCGACCGAGGCGATCGCGTGGCGGACCTTGCCGCACATGCTGGCGACGATCACGTTGCTGCGGTGGCAGAGCTCGACGACGTCGCGGGGCACGCCGAGCCCGGCGACGAAGAGGGAGGCTCCGCCGTCGATGACGTCCTGCACGCGGGCAGGGAGCGTGTCGGGCAGCGCGGCGAGGAGATCCACGCCGAAGGGCTTCGAGGTCAGCTCGCGGACCTTGGCGATCTCGGCGACCATGTGCTGCGGCTGCATCGGGGCCGCGCCCATCGTGCCGATGCCGCCGGCCTCGCTCACGGCGGCCACGAGGCGGGAGTACGAGACGCCGCCCATGCCGGCCAGCATCACCGGGTGCTCGATCTGGAGGGCGTCGGTCAGACGGGTGCGCATGGTGGTTGCCTACGCCCAACTTGACCGGCCGGTCAAGTCCGGTACGACCCGGGCCCGGAGAACATGCCGCGGCGCCACCGGCGCGGCGTCGCGATGATCGCCCGCGGGTAGTCCTCGAAGAGCCAGCGGGCGAAGTTGCGGCGGGTCCACGCGCTGGCGCCGGCGATGCGGACGGCGACGCGGGCGCCCTTGCGGTGGCGGAGGGCCCGGATGAGGAGCATCGACATCTTGTGGTCGGCGACGAGCGCGTCGCGCACGGCGCGGTCGTAGGTCGCCGTGACCTGGGCCGCGTCGGGCGCGTGGTCGACGATGGCGCGGGCGGCGAGCATCCCGGTGAGCAGGGCTTGGCCGATCCCCTCGCCGGTCATGGGGTCGGTGGCCGCCGCCGCGTCGCCGGCGAACAGCGTGCGCAGGGAGCTCAGGACGATGTCGTCGACGCGGGCGGGGATCGGCCACGCCCGGTGGGGCGACTCCGGCGTGGCGTCCGGCCCGAGGACCTCGCGGATGTGCGGGCGGGCCAGGAGGTCGGGCCAGAGGTCCTTCATCTCCTGGACCCGTCGGACCTTGCCGCCCCGCTGGATGCCGAAGCCGACGTTGGCCCGACCGTCGGGCAGCGGGAACGACCAGGCGTAGCCGGGGAGCAGGTCGGGTTCGAACCACACGAACAGCTCGCGGGACGCCCGGGGCCCGACGCCGGTGAGGTACTGGCGGAACGCATGCCACTCGCCGAGGTACCCCGGCGTGGCGACGCCGAGGTGCTTGCGCATCGGCGACCACATGCCGTCGGCGGCCACGACGAAGCGGGCGTCGATCGTGCCCCGGCCCTCGACCTCGAGGGTCACGTGGTCGTCGTCCTCCTGGGCGCCGGTCACCGCGTGGCCGTCGAGCACCTCCACCCCGTTCGCGCGCACGACGTCGAGGAGGGCCGCGTCGAGCTCGGTGCGGCGGGCGACGGCGGCGTAGGTGCCCGCGCCGCGGGGGAGCGGGAACGTGGCCTCGCGGCCCGACGGGGAGCGGACGACGACGTCGTCGACCACCTGCCACGACGGGATGGTCGCCGGGTCGAGGCCGAGGTCCTCCAGCAGGCGGAGCGCGCCGGTGGTGAGCCCGTCACCGCAGATCTTGTCCCGGGGGAAGGTGGCCTTGTCGACGACGACGACGTCCCGGTCCGCCCGGGCCAGCTGGATGGCGGCGGCCGCCCCGGCCGGTCCCCCCCCGACCACGACGACGTCACGCACGCTGTCTCCCTAGCAGTTCACGCCCTCGGCCGGGCGGTAGCGGGCGAACACCGAGTCGTGGACGACGCGCCCGTCCACGTAGGTGCGGGTGCGGGGAACCGTGTACCTCGTGCAACGGCCGGCCGGGCTGGCGCTCGGCTCGCCGACGGTCACGTCCACGTTGTGGGTGGAGTAGAGGTGCACGGTGACGCTGGTGTCGGTGTAGGTCGGCCACACGAGCACGCCGTACGGCGTCGTGTTCCGCACCTGGAGGTCCGGGTGCGGGTACGACAGGGTCGCCTCTCGGCCGCGCGGGTACCGGCTGATGTAGAGCGAGTGGCTCTGGTACTCGCCGAAGTCGAGGCCGGCGAACAGCGACGCGTTGAAGAACGTCGTGGCGAACTGCGAGATGCCGCCGCCGATGCCGGTGCCCACGCGGCCGTCGATGATCGCGCCGCCCTCGGTGAAGCCCTTGGCCCGTGTGCGACGGCCCACGTGCTGGTTCACCGAGAAGGTCTCGCCGGGCTTGATCACCACCCCGCGGATGAGGTCCGCGATGCGATGGATGTTCTGGACCCGCGACTCGCAGCACTTGTGCTCCGTCGTCGGCCCGAAGACGGTGGGCTGGCCCACCTCCTCGATGATGCCCAGCGTCTCGGCCTCGGCCGCCGTGAACGTCGGGGCGGCGTCCACGAGGTCGAGCGTGACGGCCCGGGTGCCGTCTCGGAGCGACTGCATGACCTTGGCCGCCGCGCCCTCGCCGCAGCAGACCTTGCCCCCCTGCTCCGGGATGATCACCGGCCGACCGCCCTCGATGGTGAAGCGGGCGTCGACGGGCCCGCCGGCGATGTCGTCGAACAGCTCGCGCAGGCCCTCGCCCGCGGCCTCGGCGTCGAGGTCGACGGCCACGGTGCCGTCGGGCGCGGTGCTCAGGGTGACCCAGGTGCGGAGCAGGTCCGACGAGATCGTGCGGGTGCCCGCGCTGGTCGTGACCTCGACGGGCTCGGCCACCAGCGCCTCGGCACCGGCCGCGGCCTCCTCCGCGGCGCTGTCGTCGCCCAGGGGCGGCAGGGTCACCCG
>DATFFY010000465.1:0-4930 GCA_035249805.1 Acidimicrobiales bacterium
TCGGCGGCGCGACCACGGGCGGCGGTGTGCGGCCGACGACCGGCGGCACCGTGACCGGCGGGACGCGAGCGGGGCACGCACCGCGTGTGTCACCCGGGTGGTTGGCGAGGTGTGCCAACGCCTCCGACTCGGGGAGCGTCAGCGTCTGGGACGAGTTGCCCTCGCGGTGGCAAATCGTCAGGAGATCCTCAGGGTTGACGACCGGACAGGCGCCCCTGGTGTCGTCGGGATGGTTCGCGAGGTGGGCGAGGGCCTCCGACTCGGGGAGCGTCAACGTCTGGGACGAGTTGCCCTCGCGGTGGCAGATCGTGAGGTCGTCCTCGGGATCGACCACACCACCGGGGCAGCGGCCGCCCGGCGCCGGGATGATGTCTCGCCCTTCCTGGTGGTTGAGGTGCGCCGGGATCGCGTTGACCGAGATCGTGATCTCCACGAACGGGTTCGACGCCGAGCCCGTGGCGTGACAGATCGTGATCTTCGGCCCGCCGTCCTGCGCCCCCGCGGGCGAGGCGGACGCGACGAGAGCAGCTCCCGCCAACCCCACCAGCCCGATGACCAGTGCACTCGCCCGAGCTGCCGTCCGTCGCATTGCGCCCCCCCGGATAGCTCTCCACCGCTAGGCGGACATACCGCCTCGATGCGGACACTGTGCCCCGTCTCGGCGGAGCGCAACCCTTCGCGCGCGAGTTGTAACGCGCGACCGGCCGCGCGGTGCGCCGGTCGTCAGGCCGTGGCGGGGAGCGGCGCGTAGACGCCGAGCTCGACGTCGCCGCCGTCGGGCATCGGCTCGGACTGCGCGATCTCGAGCGCGGCGAGCACCTCTGCTCGCGCCGCGTCGCGCACCTCGTCGAGCTCCCGTCGGGTGACGCCATCCGCGAGCAGCCGGGCCTCGAGGCGATCGAGCGGGTCCCGCGACCGCCACTCCTCGAGCACCTCGGGGGGCACGTACGACGCGTCGTCGTGGATGGCGTGGCCCTCCATGCGCATCGTCACGCACTCGACGAGCGTCGGGCCCTCGCCGGCGCGGGCGCGGTCGACGGCCTCGCGGCAGGCGTCGAACACGGCCTCGACGTCGTTGCCGTCGACGGTCGTGCCGGCGATGCCGTAGCCGGCGGCGCGGTCCGAGATCCGCTCGACGCGGTACTGCTTCTCCGTCGGCGTCGAGTACGCGTACTGGTTGTCCTCCACGATGTACACGATCGGGAGGCGCTCGACGGCCGCGAAGTTCACCGACTCGTGCCAGGTGCCCGTGGACGTGGCGCCGTCGCCGCAGTACGCCATCGCCACCCGGCCCTCGCCCTCGAGCGCCATCGCCAGCGCGACACCGCCCATCACGGGCCACGAGTCGGGCAGATGCGACACCATCGGGAAGACGCCCCGCTCCCACTCGCCGACGTGCACGTCGCCGTCCCGTCCGCGCGACGGGCTGGTGACACGGCCGAGGTACTGGCGAAGGAGCGCGACCGGTTGCGTGCCGCGCACGAAGTGGGCGCCCAGGTCGCGGTGGAGCGGCGCGAGGCAGTCGCGCGGACCGAGCGCCATCGCGGAGCCGATCGGGATCGCCTCCTGCCCGTGCCCGGTCACGAGGCGACCGCGCAGGCCGCCCGAGGTGAACAGCTTCCGCAACCGGTCCTCGAACGCGCGCGACAGCACCATGCACCGGTGCGCCTCGCGCAGATCGAGCTGGCTCATCGAGCCAGCCCCGCGGTCGGTCGCGCGCTCCTCGATGGGTCACGGAGCTGCGCTCCGGGATGCCTGTGCTGCTGGTTCGCTCGCGGCTGCTCGCTCACAGTGACGCGAGCTCCTCGATCGCGGCGCCGATGCGCTCGACGGACGGGACGTAGCGCTCCTCGAGCGGCTGCGCGAACGGCACCGGAGTGTCGGGCGCGGTCACGCGGCGCACGGGTGCGTCGAGGTCGAAGAACGCGAGGTCGGCCAGCCGCGCCGCGACCTCCGCGCCGATCCCGCTCGTGAGGGTGTCCTCGTGCACGACGAGGGCGCGCCCGGTGCGGTGGACGGACTCGAGCAGCGTGGCGGTGTCGAAGGGGTGCACCGTGCGCAGGTCGACGACCTCGCACTCGATGCCGGCCGCGGCCGCGGCGGTCGCCGCGTCGAGGCACCGGGGGACCATGCCGCCGTAGGTGACGATGGTGAGGTCGGTGCCGGGTCGCCGCACGAGCGCCGTCCCGAGCGGTGCCACCGGCCCGCCCCGCACGACGGTGCCCTTCAGCGAGCGGTAGAGCGCCTTGTGCTCGAACACGAGCACGGGGTTGGGATCGGCGATCGCGCTGCGCAGGAGGTCGTACGCGTCCTGCGGCGTGCCGGGGCAGACGACCTTCAACCCGGGGATGTGGGCGAACACGCCCTCGGGGCTCTGCGAGTGGAACGGGCCCGCGCCCACCCCGGCGCCCGACGGGCCCCGGACGACGAGGGGCACCGGGATGCCGAACCGGTAGTGGAGCTTGGCCGCCTCCGTGACGAGCTGGTCGTACGCGCAGGAGATGAAGTCCATGAACTGGAGCTCGATGATCGGCCGCCAGCCGCTGATGGCCAGACCGATCCCGGCGCCCACCATGGCGATCTCGGCGATCGGCGTGTCCCGCACGCGGTCCTCGCCGAACCGCTCCTGGAGGCCCTGGGTCACCCGGAAGGCCCCGCCCATGAGGCCGATGTCCTGGCCGAGGAGAAGCACCCGCTCGTCGGCGGCGAGGTCGTCCTCGAGGGCCCAGCGGAGGGCCTCCAGGTACGTCGTGTTCCCCACCCCGATCGGCCCGACGGCCGTCTCCGCTCCCGCGAACCAGGTGGGCGCATCCCCGACTGTTGCGCTCATGGTCCGGCAAGTACGCCCATGCGGGTGCGCACTTGTCAAGCAGAGTGCGTTGAGACTGTACAAATGCCTGGCCAGTCGGAGTCCGACTGCTCAGGTGCTGCCCCCTCAGGTAACGACCGCTCAGGTACCCAGCCAGCCGTCCCCGCCGGGGAAGCTCTCCAGGACGAGCATCGACTCCGAGTGCCGGAACCCGGGGACCCCCCACAGCCCCTCGGACACGAGCTCGCGCAGGTGGTGCTGGTCCTTCACCTGGAGGGTGACGACGAGGTCCCACTGCCCGGACACGATCCCGACCTCCACCACCTCGGGGAGGGCCAGGAGGGCGTCCACGACCTCCTGCAGCGGGGCCTTGCCCTGATCGACCTGCAGGCCGACGAGCACCCGCATCCCGTGGCCCAGGACCCGCGGGTCCACATCCGCGCCGTAGCCCCGGATGGCTCCGGTGCTCTCGAGCCGGCGCACCCGCTCGGCCACCGCGCCGGCCGACATGCCGACCTCGGTCCCGAGGGCGCGGGAGGACAGGCGGCCGTCGCGCCGGAGCGCGGCCAGGATCCGGCGGTCGACGTCGTCGAGCTCGGCGGCGGTCACGGCCGAGACGGTACGGGCTGACCGCCCGCCGGGCACGCGCCAGGTGGCGGGCGAGTGAATACCTCCGGCCTGCCGCCGCATGAGTCGATAGGTCCGGCATCCCGGACCTATCGACTCGCCCGGCACCGGACCGGACCTATTCACTCGGGTCAGGTTGCCGGTCAGCCCACGGCGGCGCGGGCGGCGCGGACCAGGGTCTCGCTGCGGGGGTCGCCGGTGGCGTCGAAGCGGAGGTCGTTCATCACGTAGCCGAAGGCCAGGCCCGACTCGGGGTCGGCGAAGGCGAGGGAGCCCCCGGCGCCCGCGTGGCCGAAGCACGAGCGCGGGTTGGCCGGCCCGAAGCTCTTGCCGAGCATGAAGCCGAGCCCGAAGCACGACTCGGCCATGATCACCGCGTCGGGGCCCCGCACCTGCTCGACCGTCGCGGCGGCCACCGTGGCCGGCCGCAGCGTGCGGCACCCGTCGACGCCGTCGCCGATGCACGACGCGTACAGGCGCGAGAGGCCACGGGCGTCGCCGATGCCGTTCGACGACAGCAGCTCGCACGCGTGGAGCTCGCGCGCGTTCCACATGTCGTCGTAGTCGAAGTGGCCGCCGGGGTTGGCGAAGACGCGGGCCAGCAGGAGGGCGTCGCCGAAGGCGGACAGCACCTCCCTGAGGCTCGAGGTCGGTGGGAGGACCGCGGCGACGCGCCGCTCCTCGGCCTCGGGCAGGCCGACCCAGAACGCGACGCCGAGGGGCTCGGTGACCTCCTCGCGGAGGAACGTGCCCGGGCTGCGGCCCGTGGTGCGGCGGAGCAGCTCGCCGACCAGCCAGCCGTAGGTGCGCATGTGGTAGCCGTGCTGCGTCCCCGGCTCCCAGAGCGGCGCCTGCGCGGCGAGCGCGGTGACGACCGGGTCCCACGCCAGCACCTCGTCGAGGGTGAGGTCGGCCTCCACCAGCGGCAGCCCGGCCTGGTGGCTGAGCACCTGGCGGACGGTGATCCGCTCCTTCCCCGCGGCCGCGAACTCCGGCCAGTACGACGCCACCGTCGCGTCCGGGTCGAGCAGGCCGCGCTCGATGGCGAGGTTGGCGCCGATCGCCGTCACGCCCTTCGTCGACGAGAAGGTCGGGACGATCGTGTCCTCGGCCCAGGGGCGGCCCGACGCCGGATCGGCGATGCCGCCCCACAGGTCGACGACCTTGCGGCCATCCACGTGCACGGCCACCGCGGCGCCCACCTCGCCCCGCTCCTCGAAGTTGGCCACGAACGCGTCGTGCACCGCGCCCCAGCCCTCGTCCACCACCCCGTCGACCCCCACGACCCGGAGGTTACGGTCCCCGGCGTGCTGGTCGGCGTGGACACGGGAGGGACCTTCACGGACCTCGTGGCCGACGACGGCACGATCGCGAAGGTCCCCTCGACGCCCGACGACCCAGCCCGCGCCGTGGCCACGGCCATCCACGCCACCGGGGGCGGGACGCGGCCGGCCCGCCTCGCGCACGGCACCACCGTCGCGACGAACGCGCTGC
>DATFFY010000466.1:0-12469 GCA_035249805.1 Acidimicrobiales bacterium
AACAGGACGCCGAGCGCACCGCCGATCAGGCCGAGCGTCGCGGACTCGATGATCGTGCCCCACACGAGCTGGCCCTGCGTGCCGCCCAGCGCACCGACGATCGCCGTCTGCCGGCGCCGCTCCTCGAGCGACAGGGTGATCGAGTTGCGGATGAGCACCCCGCCGATCCCGAGGGTCAGCAGCGCCACCATCGTGAAGATGGGGATGAAGTTGGAGACGACCACCCCGATGAGCGGCGGCGGGTCGAGCGCGTCGAGGACGGCAAGGTCGTCGTCGAGCGCCTCCTCCAGGGCGTGCTGCACGTCGGCGACCCGCTCGCCGGGGGCCGGCAGCACGTAGGCCACATCGACGTTGCCCCCGCGACCGAGCTCGCGCTGCGCGCGGGTGAGCGGGAAGGCCACGACCCGGCCCCCGCTCAGGTCCTGCACCTGCTCGAGGGCGACGGCGCCCTCGAGGGGGATCCGACCGAGGTTCGTGCGGATCTCGGCGCCGCGCCCCACCTCGTCCAGCAGCGCCGTCCCCACGAACGGCTGGTCCAACGCCGACAGCGCGGCCGAGTCGCAGCCGAAGTCCCCGACGAGCGCCTGGATCCGGCAGTCGAATCCGAGGGCCGTGATCGGCACGTCGTCGTCGCGGTCGCTCGGGTCGGGGTCCACCAGGGCGATGCCCTGCACGACCGGGACGGCGGCACCCACGCCGTCCGTGGTCTCGATCGTCTTGAAGTCCTCGGGGGTGACCCCGCCCTTGGAGACCGAGCCGACCACCCGGAGCGGCGCCGGGCCGGCGAGCGCTCGGCCGGCATCGTCGACCGACGAGCTGATGCTGGCCGTGATGATCAGGATCGAGACCACCAGGCTCGCGCCCGCTCCCACCACCACCGCGGCGAGGATCGCTCGCAACGGCTGCAAGCGCATCCGCCGGAGGGCGAGCAGCCGGACGACCTTCACCGGGTCCTCAGCTGATGTGGCCGTCGGCCAGCGTGTGCACGCGGTCGGCGCGGGATGCGGCGTCGGGGTCGTGCGTGACCATGAGCAGCGCGGTCCCCTCCTGGCGGACCTCCTGCTCCAGGAGCGTGAGGATGTCGGCCCCGTTGGCGGAGTCGAGGTTCCCGGTGGGCTCGTCGGCCAGCAGCAGCCGCGGGCGGGCCACGAGGGCCCGTGCGATCGCGGCCCGCTGGGCCTCCCCGCCCGACAGCTCGCCGGGCAGGTGGGTCATGCGGTGACCGATGCCGACGCGGTGGAGCAGGTCGGGGCCGCGGCCGTCCCGCTTCACGCCGTCGAGGAGCAGCGGCAGCTCGACGTTCTCGAGCACCGACAGCGTCGGGATCAGGTGGAAGAACTGGAACACGAACCCGATCTCCCGGCGACGGAGGCGCGAGCGATCGGCGATGCCCAGGGCTCCCACGTCCCGCCCGTCGAAGTACACGGTGCCGGCGTCGGCGAGGTCGAGGCCGCCGGCCAGGTGGAGGAGCGTCGACTTGCCCGAGCCGCTCTTGCCGACGAGCGACACGAGCTCGCCCGCGCTGACCGTGAGGTCGACCGCGTCCAGGGCCACGACCTCGCGAGATCCGGCCGTGTACCGCTTCGACACGCCCTCGAACCGCAGCAACGACACGGAAGGAGGCTAAAGCAGTGGGGCGAGCTCGTCGTCCTCGATCCGGCGGAAGGCGCGGCGCCCGTTCGAGCGCGACAGCACCGCCACCTCGAGCTCGGGTGCGGTGAGCGTCCGCTCGGGGCCGGCCAGCGCGCCGACCGCGGCCCGCAGCGCGCCGGCGAGGTCCATGTCGGGCTGGAAGGCCTCCTCCAGCCGAGCGCCGATGGCCTCGGCATCGCCGCCGATCACGCTGTAGCGGTCCTCGTCGACGACGGAGCCGTCGTAGAGGATGTGGAAGATCTGGTCCTCGGCGCCGCTGGTCCCCACCTCGGCGACGAGGATCTCGACCTCCATCGGCTTCATCTCGTGCGTGAAGATCTGGCCGAGCATCTGCGCGTAGGCGTTGGCGAGGGTGCGGGCGTCGACGTCCTCGCGGCTGTAGCTGTACCCGGTGAGGTCGGCGTGCCGGATCCCGGCCACGCGCAGCTGGTCGAACTCGTTGTACTTGCCGACCCCGGCGAACGCGATGCGGTCGTAGATCTCGCTCACCTTGTGGAGCGTGGCCGAGGAGTTCTCCGCTGCGATGAGGATGCCGTCGGCGTACAGGACGGCGGCCGCGCTCCGGCCCCGGGCGATGCCCTTCCGCGCGTAGTCGGCGCGGTCCTTCATCACCTGCTCCGGCGCGACGTAGAACGGCATGGTCATGCGCTCGGCTCCGTTCCGCCGGTCTGCTGGGACGTGAGCTGGCCCAGCAGGGATTCGAAGCGGTTCCGGATGTCCGCGTCGTCGAGCCGGGTGAAGCCGTCGCGCGTGATCGTGGCCACCACCGGGAAGATGCCGCGGATCAGGTCCGGCCCGCCCGTGGCGGAGTCGGCGTCGGCGGCCTGCCACAGCGCGTGCAGGGCGAGGTCCACCACGGCGTCCTGGTCGAGCCCGTCCCGGAAGCCGAGCTTCACGACCGTGCCAGCGTGCAAGCTGCCCGAGCCGGTGCTGGCGTGGTCGGTCTCCTCGTAGCGCCCGCCCGTGACGTCGTACTGGAACAGCCGGCCCTGCCCGCGCCGCAGGTCGTAGCCCGCGAAGAGCGGCACCACCGCGAAGCCCTGGATGGCCGCGGGCAGGTGGTTGCGGACCATGGTGGCCAGCTGGTTGGCCTTGCCCTCGAGGCTGAGCATCGAGCCCTGGACCTTCTCGTAGTGCTCGAGCTGGAGCTGGAACAGCTTGACCATCTCCATCGCCGGGCCCGCGGCACCGGCGATCGCCACGCCGCTGTGCCGGTCGGCGGGGAACACCTTCTCCATCGTCCGGTGCGAGATCAGGTTCCCCGACGTGGCCCGCCGGTCACCGGCCATGAGCACGCCGTCGGCGTACCGCACCGCCACCACCGTGGTCGCGTGGCTGATGTCGAGCGCCGCGCCGCCGTCGGGCAGCGCATCGGTGGGCCGCACCCGCTTGAGCAGCTCCAAGAAGGACGGCCCCGGGTCGTCGGTGGCCGTGAAGTAGGGCAACGTCATACAGCGGCGAGGCTAGCCAGGGATCCGGCTAACGACGGCCGCCGGGTCCGCCGCAGGTACTCGATGGCCGCAGCGAGCAGCTCCGGATCGTCCCGGAACTTTCCCAGCCCGTGGTTGCAGTCCACGCAGAGGATCCCCCGCAGGTGGCCGGTGGCGTGATCGTGGTCGAGGTGCAGCGAGCCCAGCCGCTCCGGCCTCACCCCGCAGATGGCGCACCCGCCCCCCTGAGCCTCTAGCATCGCGTCGACCTCGTCGACGGTGATCCCGTAGGTCCGCCGGTAGTACAAGTCCCGCATCGCCCTCTTCCGCTCCGGTCGACTGCGGTACTCGGCCTGGTACGCGGCGGTGCGCTCGGGATTCCGAGCCTGCCACCGCTGAGCGGCCTCGATGTAGCGCTCCCGGTTCGCCTGGTAGTTCGCACGGCGGAGCGCACGGGTGCAAGCGATGCACTCATTTCGGTGCCCATCCCGCATCGCGCTGGCTCGATGGAACTGATCGAGCGGCTTGAGGACACCGCACAGGCGGCACGGCTTCGACTCCACGCAGACCTCCCCACGATCAGTCGGGGAAGTCTCGGAGATCGTACGACGAGCGTGTGACACAGAAGGTTGTCGAACCCACAACCCTCAGGTCATTGGCCGCCCTTCTGTACGTACGACTTCACAAAGTCCTCTGCGTTGCTCTCGAGCACCTCGTCGATCTCGTCCAGGAGATCGTCCAGCTCGGCCTTGATCTTCTCGCCCTGCTCGGACTTCTGGGGGACGTCCTCGACGACCTCGTCGGCCTTGGCGGGCGCCTGCTTCTTCTTCTGCTCTCGCTCGGCCATGGTCTCTTCGTTACTCCCTACTGCCCGAGCTTGTCGAGCAGCTCGGCGGCGCTGTGGCAACCGTCGATGAGGCTACCCACATGGGCGGCCGTTCCACGCAACGGCTCCATCATCGGCACCCGGCGCAGCGGGTCGCCGCCGACGTCGAAGACCAGGGAGTCCCAGTTGGCGGCGACGATGCTCTCGGGCCAGCGCTGGAGGCAGCGACCCCGGAAGTAGGCCCGGGTGTCGGTGGGCGGCTCGGTGATCGCCGTGGCCACCTCGTCGTCCCCCGTGATCCGCTCGAGGCCGACCCGCGCGGCGAGTGACCTGTCCTCGCGGAGGTCGTGGTACTGCAGGTCCATCGCGGCGAGGCGGGCGTCGTCCCAGCGGAGGCCGTGGCGCTCGCGGTAGCCGTCGATGAGGCGGTGCTTGGCGATCCAGTCGACCTGTCCGGCCAGCGTCGAGGGGTCGGTCTCGAGGCCGCTCAGCACCTCCTCCCAGCGTCGCAGGACCTCGCCGCCCACCTCGTCGCCCCCGATGCACTCCAGGCCCCGCTCCTCGGCCAGCTTGCGGGCCCGGTCGAGGTACTCCCACTGGACCTCGAGGGCGGTCATGCGGGACCCGTCGGCCATCTCGATGGGCTCGGCCAGGGTGAGGTCGTAGGACACCCGGCGCAGGGTCTGGACGGGGCGGGCGGGCAGCAGGTCGCGGCGGAGCCAGTCGTCCTCGATCATGCAGAGGACGAGGGCCGTGGTCCCGACCTTGAGGAACGTGGCGACCTCGGACAGGTTGGCGTCGCCGACGATCACGTGCAGGCGCCGGTACTTCTGGGCGTCGGCGTGGGGCTCGTCCCGCGTGTTGACGATGGGTCGCTTCAGCGTGGTCTCGAGCCCGACCTCCTCCTCGAAGAAGTCGGCCCGTTGGGTCAGCTGGAACGGCACCTCCTCCGACGTGAGCCCGGCCGCCTCGGTGCCGACCTTGCCCGCGCCGGTGAAGATCTGCCGGGTGATGAGGTGGGGCATGGCGTTGGCGACGATCTTCGAGAACGGGACCTGCCGGTCCATGAGGTAGTTCTCGTGGCAGCCGTAGCTGTTGCCCTTGCGGTCGGAGTTGTTCTTGTAGACGACGAGCTCCTGCCCCTCCGGCAGCAGCGAGGCGGCGGCGGTCATCGAGCGCTGGAGGATCCGCTCCGCGGCCCGGTCGTACACGACCACCGTGCGCGGGTCCGCGCACTCCGGGGTGCTCAGCTCCGGGTGGGCGTGGTCGACGTAGTAGCGGGCCCCGTTCGTGAGGACGGCGTTGACGAGGTGCGTCTCGACCTCGGGCGGCATCGTGCCGTCGGCGGTGAAGCCGCGGGCGTCGTTGCCGGGGTGCTCGTCCTCGAAGTCCCAGCCGATCCGGGCCGGGGCCGCCTGCGAGGAGCCGCGGGCGAGGTCCTGCACGTACGCGTTGATGAGGACGGACGACGCCGCGATGGGGTTCGACTCCCCGCCGCGCACGAGGATCCCGTACTCCGTCTCGATCCCGAGGACCTTGCGCAGGGCCACGTGCGGCTCCTCGTCCCCGTCCTTACAGGTACTGCCCGGTCGTCACCCGCTCGATCGACCGACCGCCCTGCGGCCCGGCGTCGCTGTCGCGCGAGACGATCGTGCGCACGTAGACGATCCGCTCGCCCTTCTTGCCCGAGATCTTCGCCCAGTCGTCCGGGTTGGTCGTGTTGGGCAGGTCCTCGTGCTCCTTGTACTCCTGGTGGATCGAGGCCACGAGGTCGTCGACCTTGATGCCGCGGGTGCCCCCGCCGAGCAGGCGCTTGATGGCGAGCTTCTTGGCCCGCCGGACGATGTTCTCGACCATGGCCCCGGACGCGAAGTCCTTGAAGAACATGATCTCCTTGTCGCCGTTCTGGTACGTCACCTCGAGGAACTGGTTGGCCTCGTCGGTCCGGTACATCTCCGCGGCGGTCGTCTCGATCATGGCCTGCACGGCCTTCGCCGGGTCGCCGCCACCGAGGGAGCGGACCGTCTCCTCGTCGAGGGGCAGGTCCGGCGTGAGGTACCGGGCGAAGATCTGCGCGGCCGCCTCCTCGGTGGGGCGCTCGATCTTGATCTTCACGTCGAGGCGACCGGGCCGGAGGATGGCGGGGTCGATCAGGTCCTCGCGGTTGGACGCGCCGATCACGATGACGTTCTTCAGCGACTCGACGCCGTCGATCTCCACGAGGAGCTGCGGCACGATCGTGGACTCCATGTCCGACGAAATCCCGGTGCCGCGGGTGCGGAACATCGAGTCCATCTCGTCGAAGAAGATGATGACCGGCCAGCCCTCCTCGGACTTCTCCCGCGCCCGCTGGAACACGAGGCGGATCTGCCGCTCGGTCTCGCCCACGTACTTGTTCAGCAGCTCGGGGCCCTTGATGTTGAAGAAGTACGAGCGGGCCGTGTCGCCGGTGACGGCGGCGACCTTCTTGGCGAGGCTGTTGGCCACCGCCTTGGCGATGAGCGTCTTGCCGCAGCCGGGAGGGCCGTAGAGGAGGATGCCCTTGGGGGCCGGCAGCTTGTGCTCGGCGAACAGGTCCTGGTGGAGGAAGGGCAGCTCGACCGCGTCGGCGATCTGCTCGATCTGCTCGTCGAGGCCGCCGATGTCCTCGTAGTCGATGTCCGGCACCTCCTCGAGGGCCAGCTCCTCCACCTCGGGGCGGGGCAGCCGCTCGAGGATGAGGCCGGACCGGGGGTCGAGGAGCAGGGTGTCGCCCGAGCGCAGGGTGACGTCCTTGAGGCTGTCGATGAGCTCGACGACGCGCTCCTCGTCGGCCCGGCCGACGATCAGCGCGCGGTCGCCCTCGATCCGCTCCTTCAGCGTGACGACCTCGCCGGTGATCTCGGCCCCGCGGGAGAGGATGACGTTGAGGGACTCGTTCAGGACGACCTCGGCCCCGCGCTCGAGGGGCTCGTCGCCCAGCTCGGGGTGGACCGCCACCCGGACCTTCCGGCCACCGGTGAACACGTCGACGGTGCCGTCGTCGTTGTGGCCGACGATCGTCCCGTACGCCGAGGGCGGCTGGGTGAGCTTGTCGACCTCCTCGCGGAGCGCGGCGATGTGGTCCCGTGCCTCCCGGAGCGTGTAGGTCAGCTTCTCGTTCTGCGACACCGCCTGCGACAGCTGGCCCTTCGTCTCGAGCAGCCGCTCCTCGAGGGTGCGCACCCGCTTGGGCGCGTCCTGGAGCCGTCGCCGGAGCGAGAGCACCTCGTCCTCGAGCGTCCGCGCGTGCTCCCGCAGCTCCTCGAGCTCGCTCATGCCGCTCGCCAGCTCGTCGGACTCGTCGACGGGGACCACCTCCCTCGGATCGTCGCTCCGCGGGACCCTACACCCGCGCGCCCTCGTTGCAGCAGAGGGTTTGTTCCGCAGTTGCCGTGTTTATTCGCGGGTGGGATAGGCTGCTCGACAGGCCAGAACGACCGTCCCGACACCCGAGGTAGCCCCATCATGAAGGTCTGGATCGACCAGGATCTCTGCACCGGCGACGGCCTGTGCGAGGAGATCGCCCCGGCCGTGTTCACGCTCCTCGACGACGGTCTCGCGTACGTGAAGGACGGCGACAAGGTGCTGTCCGACCCGGGTGGGGCCGAGGCGATCGCGCCGGTCCCCGCCGGGCAGGAGGAGGCCACCATCGAGTCGGCCGAGGAGTGCCCCGGGGAGTGCATCTTCATCGAGGTCGAGTAGCCGCTCGCTCCGCGACCGACAGGTGCGCCGATGGGGCCTTCGGGCCCCATCGTCGCGTTCGGGCCTGCGTCGGGGCACGGCGGGTAGCCTCCCGCCCGTGACGCGCAGCCGCACCGCCGCTGGAGGGCCCCCATGGCCCCCCGCCGCCTGCTGCCCGGGCCCGATGCCCGGCAGGGGCTCGTCGCGCTCGTCCTGAACTCCTCGACGAGCCTGGTCGCCGGCGCCGTCCTCGGCTCCCTCACCACGACCTTCGAGCGCCGGCCCGGCCTGCTGGTCCTCGTCCCCGCCGCGATCGGGCTCCGCGGCAACGTCTTCGGCGCGCTCGGCAACCGCGTGTCGACGTCCATCCACGCCGGCGAGCTCCAGCTCCGCATCCGGCGCTCGACGCTCCTCGGGCAGAACGTGCTCGCCGCCACCGCCCTCACGCTCGGGATGTCCCTCGTGCTCGTCGGCATGGTCGTGGCGATCTCGATCGGGCTCGGGCTCGGCCACACGATCGGGCTGGCCGACCTCGCGATCGTGTCGGTGGGCGGCGGCATCCTCGCCTCGCTCCCCGTGCTCGCCGCCACGCTCGGCCTCGCCGCCGGTGCGGTGCGCTTCGGCTGGGACCTGGACAACGTGACGGCCCCGCTCGTCTCCACGCTCGGCGACGTGCTGACCCTCCCCGCCCTCTGGATCGCCACCGGGGCGCTCGGCCTGGGCGTGGTCGGCACGACGTTCGGGTGGGGGCTCGCGCTCATGGCCGCGCTGGCACTCCTCCTCGCGGCCCGCGCCGACCTGCCCCTCCTGCGCCGCATCGTCCGCTCGTCGATCCCCGTGCTCTGCATCGCCGCCTTCGTCAGCGCCCTGGCCGGCGTGGTGCTGGAGCGACGGCTGGAGACGTTCAGCGCCCTCCCCGCCCTCCTCATCCTCGTGCCGGCCCACCTGTCCAGCGCCGGCGCGCTCGGCGGGATCCTGTCCGGACGGCTCTCGAGCCAGATCCTCCTCGGCCTCGCGCCGGCCACGGCAGTGCCGTCGCGCGCGGCCCGGCGCGACCTGGCCCTCGTCGCCGGTCTGAGCGTCCCGGTCTTCGCGCTCAACGGCGTCGGCGCGACCTTCGTCGCCCACCTCCTCGGCGAGGAGTCCCCCGGCACCGGCTACGTCGTCGGCGCCTCGCTGCTCGCCGGCGCCGCAGCGATGGTCGTGGTGATGGCCATCGCGTACTACGGCACGATCGCCGCCGTCCGGACCGGCATCGACCCCGACACCTACGGCATCCCGATCGTGTCCTCTACGGTCGACCTCGTCGGCGCGCTCACCCTGATCATCGCGATCACGACCCTCGGCCTGACGTAGCCATCCCGGCCTCGACGACGTCCGTCGCGCGCACGAACCCCGCAGCGAAGGCGGTGGCCCGCACCCTCCGTCCCGCTACGTAGCGGTGGCCTGTTGCGAGGTTCGGGGCATGGCCGTGCCGAAACGGCGCTCTGATGCCCCCAACGTCACCGGCTGCTGGCCTTCGGGGCATGGCGGTACCGAAGGGACCCTCTGGTGCCCCCAACGGCAGGACGGCCTCGCCGCGCCCCTGACCTCCGACGAGGACGAAACCGCTACTGGAGGCAGGGGCCGGTGTCGACGGCGCTCGACAGGTCGCCGGCGAGGACGGCCTCGAGCTCGCTGATCGCGAGGGCGTAGGCGACGCCGTCCCGGTCGGGCGCGATGGCGAAGGCGACCCCGACGACCCGACCCTCGGCATCGACCAGCGCCCCGCCCGAGTCCCCCGGGCGCAGGTCGGACGCGAGCACCAGGACGTCGCGCTCGGTGCTGTTGCGGTCGTAGATGTCCGTGCCCCGCGCCCGCACCTCGCGTCCGACCTCGAAGGGGGCGGCCCGCAGCGCACCGCCGCCCGGGTGCCCGAACACGGCCCCCGTGCCGCCGACGTCCGTGTCGCCCAGGGGCAGGGCGGCCCGGTCGACGTCCTCGGCCCGCAGGACGGCGAGGTCGCGGTTCGGGTCGAAGGCCACGACCTCGGCCCGCACCTCCGAGCCGTCGGTGCGCTCGAGCACGGTCTCCTGCTCGCCGGCCACGACGTGCGCGTTCGTGACCACCAGGTCGGCGCCGACGACGAAGCCGCTGCCCTCCTGGATCCGGCGGCAGGCCACGCCCTCCACCTTCACCGTGGAGGGCACGACGCGGTCGAGCACGTCCTGGGGCAGTCCGCTGGCCGCAGGGGGCGGCCCGACGTCGGGGGCCCGCTCCAGCCCCTCGACGACGCGCGCCAGCTGCCCTTCGGTCAGGTAGCGGCGCAGCGCCGAGTTCGGCGGCTCGGGCAGCCGTTCGTCGACGACCTCGGCCAGCGTGGAGGTGCGCGACTGGATCGCGAACCACCCGCTCTTCTCGGCCATGATCGGGAGCAGCAGCCAGAGCGCGAGGACCACGCCGAGCACGCCGGCGCCGGCTCCCGCGACGCGGTCGGCCTGGCGGACCCCGCCGAAGGGCAGGACGTGCCGCAGCCGCTGGCCGACGACGAGCCCGAGGGCCTGGCCGAGGAACGCGCAGCCGAGCAGGGTGCCCACGACGATGGCGAGGGCCTGGCCCTCGCTCGGCGCGTCGATGCGGTCGAGGATGCTCACCGAGATCCGGTCGCCCACGACCGCGCCCAGGCCCATGCCCACCCACGAGGTCACGCGGGCGAGGAAGCCGAGGCGGTACCCGCCGACGGAGGCCGCCAGCGCGGCCATCACCACCAAGAGGTCGAGCGTGTTCACCGCGCCGTCCGGCTCAGGGCGATCCGAGGAGGCGGGCGTGGGTCAGGAACCCGGTGTGCGCCACCATCCGGTGGTCGGGCCGGACGGACTGTCCCTCGATGTGCCAGGCCCGGTGCAGCACCTCGATCGTCTCGGCCAGGCCGAACGCGCTCTCGGCGAGCGCCTCCCGGAGCTGGACGGCCTGGGTGATCTGCGGCGTGTACGCCACGAGCAGCCCGCCGGCGTGGAGCGCGCGGGCGGCGTGCTTCACCACCTGCCACGGCTCGGGCAGGTCGAGCACGACGCGGTCGAGGCCGGTCTCGTCGATGCCGTCGTAGCAGTCGCGTTGCTCGACCCGGTAGCGCTCGAGCGCGTCCTCGCCGAGGAACGCGGCGACGTTCTTCCGCGCCCGCGCCGCGAAGTCCTCGCGGAGCTCGTAGCCCACGATGTCGGCCCCCGCCCGCAGCATCGTCATCGACAAGGCGCCCGACCCGACGCCGGACTCGAGCACCTTGGCGCCCGGGAAGATGTCGGCCAGCAGGAGCAGGGCGCCGAGGTCCTTCGGGTAGATCACCTGGGCGCCGCGCGGCATCTTGAACACGAAGTCCGCCAGGGTCGGGCGGATCGCCGTGTAGTGCATGCCGTGGGAGGACCGGAAGGTCGTCCCCTCCTCGGCGCCGATGACCGCGTCGTGGCCGACGATGCCGGAGTGCGAGTGGAACTCCTTGCCCGCCTCGAGGACGAGCAGGTACCGCCGCCGCTTCGTGTCGATCAGGAGCACCTGCTCCCCCGCCGCGAAGGGGCGGCTCACGCCTTCCGTCCCAGCTCGACCGGGACCGGAGGCGCGGCCTGCTCGGATGTCGCTCGATCGACGAGCTTGCAGAAGGCGCAGACCTCACCCGGGGTCGGGGCGCCGCAGCGGGTGCACGCCGCGAGCTGCTCCTGCTCGGCCTCGGCGTCCGGCACGAAGCGGTGGGAGGCACGGGCCAGGAACCCGAAGTAGAAGTCGTGCTTGGTGCCGGGCGAGGCCACCTCGATCGCGTTGAGCGCCTCCTTGTACCCGAGGTGCTTGTTGCCCTCGGCCATGGGGCACTCCTCGACGATGTAGTCGATGCCCCGGAGGACGCAGTACGCCGCGGTCTCCCGCTCCCCCAGCCGCACGAGCGGCTTCACCTTGCGGGGGAAGCCGTGGCGGGCCGGGAGCACCGGCAGCTGGCGGCCGAGGTAGTCGGTCTGCCAGCGGAGCACGTTGCCGAGCAGCACGGCCGCCTCGTCGTCCAGGTTGTGGCCGGTGACCACGACGTCGTACCCGTGGCGGCGGGCGGCCTCGTCGAACAGGTGCCGCTTCGACAGCCCGCACGCCGAGCAGGGGACGCGCTTGGCCGCCCGCGCCCCCGACGGGATGTCGAAGCCGTGGTCGGCGGGCAGGTCGATCTCGAGGAGGTGGAGGCCGCGCTCGCCCGCGAAGGCGCGGGCCGCGTCGCCCGAGGCGTCGCTGTACTCGCCGATGCCGAGCCCGAGGTACAGGCCGTCGACGTCGTAGCCGAGCTCGAGGAGGAGGTCCCAGGCCGCGAGCGAGTCCTTGCCGCCGGACACCGCGACGAGCACGTGGTCGTCGGGTCGGAGCATGTCCTGGTCCTTGATCGCCTTCGCCACCTGGTCGCGGCACAGGCGCAGGAAGTGCTCCGCGCAGAAGTTGGCGTTGTGCCGGCGCACGTCGATGACCGCCGGCTCGCGGCACACGGTGCACTTCATCGAGCCAGCCTCGCAAGCTCGCTCACGACATCTACTCCGCGCCACCGGAGATGACGGGGCGGATCTCGACGACGTCGTCGTCCTCGAGGAGCACGTCGCCGGGGACGATCGTGTCGCCGCGGATCACGAGCACCGACTCCCGGTTGACCTCGAGCCGGGCCAGGAGGGCGTGCACCCGCAGCGGACCCTCGACCTCCAGCTCGCGCCGCGGGTTGCGCAGCAGCACCTGCACGGCTCAGCCCTTGCGCTGGGTGGTGTGGGTGATCACCAGCGTCTCCCCCGGCCGCAGCTCCTCGCGCAGCGCGACCTCGTCGCGCCCGGTCCGCCTGCGGTGGCGGCGCAGGAGCCAGGCGGCG
>DATFFY010000467.1:0-5220 GCA_035249805.1 Acidimicrobiales bacterium
AGGGAGGCGGCGCCGAGCAGCTCGGCCAGCCGGTACACCGTGAGGAACGTGGCCGCGGCGATGCCGCTGCCCGCGCTCGCCACCGGGCCCAACCGGCCGGAGGCGAGGAGGCGCCGCGTGGCCACGCCGACGTGGTTGGACGGGACGACGACGGTCACCGACCGCAGGGGATCGCCCCCCTTGGCCGCGACCACCGCCGCGTGGAGCGCGCGCGAGGCGGGCTCGCCGTACGCCGTCGTGACCACCTCGATGCCCATCGCCGGCCGATCGTACGGGCCGGGTGAGACGTGGTTGACAGGTGACCAAATGGTCACGTATGGTCGTCCCATGACCGGCGAGGACGACCTGGGTGCCGTGTTCAAGGCGCTCGCGGACCCGACCCGCCGGTACCTGCTCGACCTCCTCTACGCGCGTGAGGGACGAACGCTCACGGAGCTGGAGTCCGAGCTGTCGATGACCCGCTTCGGGGTGATGAAGCACCTGAAGGTGCTGGAGGAGGCGGGCCTCGTGGTCACCCGGCGATCGGGGCGGGAGAAGCTGCACTTCCTCAACGCCGTCCCGATCCGGATGATCCACGACCGCTGGATCGACAAGTACACGGAGCGACACGTCACCGCGCTCCTCGACCTCAAGCACGAACTGGAGCAGACGTCATGACGAACATCGAGGCACCGGCCGTCCCGACCACGCAGGTGTACTCCGTGTACATCAAGGCCACCCCCGAGGCGATCTGGCAGGCGATCACCGACCCCGAGTGGACCAACCGCTACGGCTACGGCGGGTACGCGCGCTACGACCTCCGCGAGGGCGGCGCGTACCGGCACGAGCCCAACGCCGAGATGAAGGCGGGCGCGGAGGCGATGGGCTTCCCGTGCCCGGACGTGATCATCGACGGCGAGGTGATCGAGGTCGATCCGCCGCGGCTGCTCAAGCAGACGTGGCGCTTCCTCATGGACCCGGCGGCCGCGGCCGAGGGCCCGACGACGGTCACCTACGAGATCCGCCCCATCGAGGGTGGCTACTGCGCCCTCACCGTGACGCACGAGTGCGAGGGCGCCCCGACGGTCGCGCTGATGATCGCCAACCAGCTCGGCGACGGCGACGAGTCGACGGCCGGTGGCGGGCACGCGTGGATCCTCAGCGACCTCAAGACGCTGCTCGAGACCGGCACGAAGATGGTCCCGAACAGCCCCGCGGCCGAGTAGGCCCCGTTCGTCCCCCCGCTGGCTCCGTCGCGGCCGTCAGGCCCGGCGGAGCCAGATGGGGGCGGTCACGACGTCGTGGCGCTCGTCGAGGCCGCAGCTGGTCGAGTCCGGGCCGCACACGACGACGAACCAGAAGCCCTCACCCGTGAGGGGGGCGCTGACCGGGTGCGATGCCGAGATGGTGCCCCCAGGGCCCGCGGTGCCCAGCGGGATCGGGGCACCGGTTCGCCGGACCAGCACGGCGGTGCTCCCGGGGATGAGCCCCGACGCGTCGAACGACAGGGTGCGGGGGTCTGCGCCCACGAGCTGCGAGCCGAGCGGCGCCGCGCCCGGGTCGTTGACGGTGGCCCCGTCCGCCCAGAAGTGCACCTGCGGGTAGGTCGCCGGCGTGCCTGGGGCGCCGCCGATCAGGTCGTTGCCCACCGCGACCGTGCGGTGGTTCTGCAGGGCCCAGTAGTAGTCCCGCGGGCTGCGGCCGCGCGTGAGCATGAGCGTCTTGCCGTCGTTGCTCGTCGACCACTCGCGCTGGTGCTCGTCCTCGGCCGCGACGGGGCCGATGTGCCAGCCGTTGGTGAGCGCCCGCACGTACCAGGACAGGTCGTCGCCGCCGTTGACCTCCATGCCCGCGACGCGGGTGTCGACGTCGGGGACGTACGCGTAGTCGTTCCAGTTGCCCTTGAAGAGCAGCTTGAGCAGGGGCGCGAGCACGGCGCCGTCGTCCAAGGGCGTGAGGTTCGGCCCGCCACCTGGGTGGTTGAACACGACGAGCGAGTCCGAGCCGCCCCCGCGCTCTGCCGGCTCGCGCAGCCAGCTGTAGAAGAGCTCGGGCAGGAGGTAGCTGCCGTCGATCTTCGCGTTGACCACGTTGCGCGAGAAGTACACGCCGATGTGGTTCCAGACGTCGTTCGTGTACTCGAAGCCGCGCATGCCGGTGAAGCCCGTGTGGGCAGGGCCGGTCATCTCGGTCGCGTCGGCGGCCTGCGCGAGCGTCTCGTCCCACTTGCGGTGGTGGCTGGGCCGGTCGATGTTGCCGCACTTGAGCGGGGGCAGGATGCCCTCGACGTCGAGCGCCGCGAGCGCGGCCGGGATGCCGGCCGGGTCGATGCAGGCCTCCGCCGTCGTGATCGGCAGCTTCTCGTTCTCCGAGTGCTCGCTGGAGAGGAGGAAGTCGACGATCACGCCGGTGTCGCCACCGGCGTCGGCCACGTTGTGGCCCGTCCTCGCCGCGGCGAAGTAGTCCGAGGGACGGGTGTCGGGATCCCCGTCGGAGTACCCGCTGTGCTCGTGGACGGCGCCGACGCGCAGCGCGAGCGGGCTGCTCGGGCTCGGATCGGTGTTCGTCAGGTACTGCGGGGCCGCGTAGCCGGTCGCCTCGCACACGCCGTCGATCCACTGGAGGTCGCACACCTGCCGGAGCGCGGCCACCACCGGGTCCTGCGGGTTCGGCAGGCCCGGCGCCTCCTCCGCCCCCGCCGGCGTCAACGCCGTCGCCGCAAGCCCCACCGCGAGCACCGCCATCCCCCGTCGCATCCGACCTGTCTAGTCGCTGGGCTGCTGATGTACGGAACATGGTTCCGCGGCGGCGGGGCCTCCTAGGCGGTTCGCCGGTCGGTTGCGGCGAGCGGTGGCCGGGCACGCGCCGAGGATGCGCACGAGCCCGTACGAACCGACCAGACGCCCGAGCCGCACCCGTCGCCTGGCAGGTGCCCTCGGTGTCGGTGTCGTGCTCCTGGCCGGGTGCGAGGTCGCGGCGCCGGCGAGTCCCGCCGCTCCCGGCGGCGAGCCGGACCCGACCGTCCCTGCCGCGTTGGTCCCGGCACCCGAGGCCCCGGAGCCGTCTGCCGCCTCTCCCGTCGACCAGCCACAGCTGCTCGCGGCGGTCAACGCCACCCGCACCGCGGGAACGACCTGCGGCTCGGGCCCGTACGGCCCGGCGGCCCCGCTCACGCTCGACGCCGACCTGGCCGAGGCCGCCGAGGGCCACGCCGTCGACATGGCCACGAACGACCTCTTCAGCCACACCGGCTCCGACGGCAGCACGCCGGACGAGCGCATCAGCGTGGCCGGCTACGCCTGGACCGTGGTGGGCGAGAACCTCGCGGCCGGGGACCCGTCGGCGACCGGGACCGTGGCCGGCTGGTTCGCCAGCACCACGCACTGCGCCACGTTCATGGACCCGCGGCTCGAGGAGGTCGGCTTCGCACGGGCCGACGACCCGAGCTCGACCTACGGCGTGTACTGGGTCGCGGCGCTCGGCGCAGAGGGCTAGCTCGCCACCTCATCCTGGTCGAAGACCTCGCCGAGGCCCCCCTCCAGGCGCAGCAGCGGCGGCCCCTCGCAGCGCGGCGTGATCTGCACGAGCGGAAGCTAGGCCAACGCCTCGACGAAGGCCGCGTGCGCGGGCGGGGCGAACAGCACGAAGCGCACCAGGTCGAGCTGCTCGAGCTCGGGCGACTCGCGGACCGCAGCCACCGCGATGCCGGCGACCTCCTGCACGTCCCAGCCGTAGACGCCCGCGCTGATCGCGGGGAAGGCCACCGACCGCGCGCCGACCCGCGCCGCCTCGGCCACGGACGTCGTGAAGCAGGACGCCAGCAGCGCAGGGTCGGTCTCCCCTGCGTGGCGGTTCGGTCCGACCGTGTGGACGACCCACCGCGCCGGGAGGTTGCCCCCACCGGTGACCACGGCCCGACCGACGGGCAGGCCGTCGGGCAGCGAGGTGCGCCGCAGCTCGCGGCACTCGGCGAGCAGGCTGGAGCCGGCGGCGCGGTGGATCGCGCCGTCGACGCCACCGCCGCCGAGCAACGAGGAGTTGGCGGCGTTGACGATCGCGTCGACCTGTTGCGCGGTGATGTCGCCCTCGACGGCCTCGATCCACGTGGTCACGGCAGCAGCGTAGGAGCGCATCAGCGGACGAAGGTGAAGAGGCGATCGGGCAGTGGTGTGGGAGCGCTGTCCGCCGGGCGGCGGTACAGGCCGACGCCGTACCGTGCCGGTTCGCCGTCGTAGGCCACCTCCTCGAGCCCGGCCTCGAGCGACCAGCGCCGGACCTGCGGGCGCAGGTCGGGGTGCTCGAACCAGCCGCGCGTCCAGACCACGTAGCCGCCAGGCGCCACCATCCCCGGCGTGGCCGCGAGCGTCGCCCGGATGTCCGCGTCGACGACGTTGCCGAAGATGCCGCACAGCAGCAGCAGGTCGGCGGGCAGCGCATCGGCGACGACCGCGGTGTCGCCGGCGTCGGCCTCCGCCACGAGCACGCCGGCCAGCCCGAGCCCGGCGGCGTTCTCGGCGGCGTCGCGCGCGAGCGACGGGTCGAGCTCGACGAGGAGGACGTCCGGCACGAGGGCTGGTCGGACCGCGAGCGCGGGCAGGAGGTCCCGGCCGTCACCCGCGCACAGGCTCACCACCTGTCGGCAGCGGGGCCCGAGGTCGTCCAGGGCCTGGCCGATCCGACGGCGGACGACCGCGAGCCGGGCCGACAGGGACGAGGCGGGGTCGTCGTACCGCAGGTGCCACTCGAGCCAGTCCATCCCCGCCACCGGGCCATCGTCGCAGGACCGGCCGCCCACCGATGAGATCGGGACGGTCGGGTAGTCAGAGGGGCATGGCAATCGACCTGCACCCGGCCGTCCACACGGTGGCCGGGGTCCTCCGCGGCATCCCCGACGACGCCCTCGACGACCCCACCCCGTGCCCCGACTACACCGTCGGCGACCTCATCGACCACGTCCACGGGTTCTGCCTCGCCTTCACGGCCGCCGCCGTGAAGGAGCCGCTGGACCCGGAGACCGCCAACCAGAACGCCAAGGGCACCGCGGCGCGGCTCGGTGACGACTGGCGGGAGCGCGTTCCCCGCCGCCTCGTCGAGCTGGCCGCAGCCTGGGACGACCCCGGTGCCTGGGAGGGCACGACGGCGGCCGGCGGCATCGACCTGCCCGGTGACGTCGCCGGCCTGATCAGCCTGGACGAGGTCGTCGTCCACGGCTGGGACCTCGCCGTGGCAACCGGCCAGCCG
>DATFFY010000468.1:0-11171 GCA_035249805.1 Acidimicrobiales bacterium
ACCACCTCTGACGTGGAGAGCTGCCGAACTAGTTCCCCGGCGATCCCAGGATCTTGACCCTCGATCTCGCGAATTTGCACCTGATACCCATCTTCAAAGGTGACCCAGACGGCTCCGACATCGCGAGATGTCCAATGTCGCCTGACATAGTCACCGATTGGGTAGGAGTCGTTCGCAGCCAACAGGGCATCGCCATATGGAATTCCGGCATCTCGTGACACGCTCCTGGCCACGAAGTCAGGCGTGAGCTCAACAGGCCACTGCTCGCCATCTGGTGATGCTGCCGGCGAATCAGCAACCTCTTGCGCAGACGACGGCCCCAGACCTGCAGTGGAAGCGATGAGCGCGGCAAGCCCAAGCGCAACTGTGGCACGCCGGCACCTAGCGCCGAAGCGGCTTCCGGGCGACTTGTATCCCATCTGAATCCCCTCTTCCGAGGCCGACGCCCGGCCGCGTGCGGGAGACGCGCGGCTCGAAGCGCAACCTAAGAGGCCGAACGCTTGCTCGACTTCCGAAGTCGAAATGCCGCGAATGCCCTTAACGCGCTCTCAGTCGGCTTCCACCGTCAGAGCATGCGCCACGGCTTTGTCCGCGCTTGGTTCGCCGCGCTTCTGGATGATCGGTACCTCCTCCTGGAGCGGCGAGCAACGTGCCCAGGTAGCGGACAGGCTGAGGGGCGTCTTGGGTGTGATCAAGCGCGTCAGCGTTGACATCGAGTCGGAGACTGGTGCCACCGTGACGCGGTTGGCGAACCTCGTGGCATCGGATGACGCGTCGACCACGCGGCGGCGCGCATCGGGGTTTCCCACGACAGCGGGCCGCCTCGCCTCCGTGACGTCCGGGTGGAGTCCTGCGGTCAGCGAGAACTCGTGTTGCTGGTCGACGGCGAGGACGCGTGGCGGGGGACATACGTGAAGGATCCAGTGCTGGCCGAGCGCGTCGCGATCGCATTGATGGCACCCGTGCTCAGAGAGTGACTCGCGCGATGGACGCGCGATGGATCTCCCGAACGCCTCGACCGAGCGCCACCGTCAGCGCCCTGGCCTGGGCGTTCGCGGTGGGCGCAAAGGGACTCGAACCCCTGACCTCTGCCGTGTGAAGGCAGCGCTCTAACCAGCTGAGCTATGCGCCCCTGATGGGATCGACGACGGTACCAGAAGCCCCCCAGGCCCCACGACGGGCACGAGGGCGAACCAGTGTCCGCGATCCAACGGACGCGCCGCCGGGCCGCGTCGTATCCTGAGGGCGTCTGGTGGGGTTGGCGAAGGGGTGGCGCGATGGCATGGCGGCTGGCGAAGTCTCTCGAGGTGCTGCGCACCGAGGTGAACGCGATGGCTCCCAAGCGGAGCAAGGCGTCCGACGGGACGGTCGGCGACCCGGCCCACGCCTCGCGGCCGTCCCGGCACAACCCCAACGACGCTGGCGTCGTCTGCGCGATCGACATCACGCACGACCCCAAGAACGGGTGCGACATCCACGCGCTCGCTCGAGCGCTCGTGAAGCGGCCGCACCCGAACCTCGAGTACGTCATCAGCAACGGCGAGGTCGCGAAGAAGCGGACCGGCTTCAAGTGGGAGCCCTACACGGGGGACAACAAGCACAACAAGCATGCGCACTTCGCGGTGGGGTGCGGCAAGGACGCTGAGCCCACCGCACCCTACGACGACATCACCTCTTGGGGTGTTGGTGAGGAGGAGGACGACATGGCTGGTGAGGGCCCGGAGATCCTGGAACGGATCAAGGAGATCCAGAAGACGCAGGAGCGTCAGAACGAGCAGCTGAAGGCGCTCGAGGAGAAGGTGGCGCAGGCCGCACAGGGCGCCAAGTAGCCCATCGGCGTCAGGTCGACAAGTCGACCTGGCAGTGCTCGAGGATCCAGGGACCGCCCGGGCCGGCCTCGCTCGGCGTGACCGCCACGACCTCGTTCAGGCGCGTCTGGGCGTCGGCCTCGTCGACGGCATCGGACCATGCGGTGACCATCTCGGTGGCGGCGGACAGCGTGGCGGCGACGAGCTCGCGCCCCTCCGCGTCGACCTGGGCGATGGCGTCCTGGAGCTGGGTGATGAGCCGACGCGCGTTCTCGTAGGCGATCTTGCGGACGGCGAAGTCCTCGGTGCTCTCGTCGGCGGCCGTGCGCAGCGCGTCGTACTCGCCGACGACCCGGCACCACTCCTCGGGCGAGCTGATGCCGACGGTGATCGTGACCTCGTGGGTGAGCTCGGTGGCCTCGTGGATGCCGTTGCCGACCTGCAGGCAGAGGTCGTGCTCGCCGGGCTCGAGGTAGATCTTGCCCTCGGTCTGGGCCTGCCCGAAGTGCACGTGGTCGGCATCGCGCTCGATCGGGGCGCCCGGCGGGGTGCAGCCGGCGTCGGCGATGACGTGGAAGTGGCCGGCGCCCTCGCGGACCTCGCCGGCGGGCTCGATGGCCACGCCGACCGCGGTCATCGTCAGCTCGACACCACCGGCGAGCGTGTCGCCGTCGAGCGGTCCCGCGAGCGCGACGTTCGGACCGGCGACCTCCTCGCCGTCGCCGCCGACGACCGGTGTGGGCTCGTCGTCGCCGCAGGCCGCGAGGCCCCCGACGGCGAGCAGGACGGCGGCGGTGAGGGCGGTGATGCGGTGCACGTCGGCACCCTATTCGTGATCGCTCAGGGGCCGCGGGTGATGACGGCGAGCGCGACGTCGTCCGCCATCTCGCGGCCGGGCAGCAGCGTGGCGAGGAGGTCGTCGGCCAGCGTCTCGGCCTCACCGGCGGTCGCCGCGGCCAGCGCGCGGGCCAGGCGCTCGATCGACACCTCGATGGTCTCGACCCGCCGCTCGACGAGGCCGTCGGTGTAGCAGAGGAGGGTGGCGCCCGGCGGGAACGGGTGCTCGCCCGGCGGGCGCGGCTCGGTGGGCACGCCGAGGAGCGGGTGGCGGCCCTGGTCGAGCATCACCACCTCGCCGTCGGGCATGCGCAGGAGCGGCGGTGGGTGGCCGGCGGCGGCGTAGCGCAGCACGCCCTCGGCCTGGTCGACGACGACCACGACCGCGGTCGCGATCGGCGACTCACCGTGCACGACGCTGGTGGCCAGCGGGAAGAGCTCGTCGAGCGGGGTGTCGAGGCGGATGAGCGCGCCGAGCACGGAGCGGAACTGGGCCATCTGGCCGACCGCGGTGATGCCGTGGCCGGCCACGTCGCCGAGGACGATGGCGTAGCGGTCCTTCGGCAGGACGACGCCCTCGTACCAGTCGCCGCCCATGCCGACGTCGCGCGCGGCGGGGAGGTACCGGGCCGCACAGGCGAGGCCGGGCGCGTCGGGGAGCGGGGCGAGCACGCTGCTCTGGAGCGTGGTGACGAGGCGGTGCTCGGCATCGGAGAGCTGCGCCCGCTCGAGCGCCTGCGAGCAGAGGTCGGCGACGCTGCGGATGCCGGCCAGCAGGGCCTCGTCGAACGTGACCGGCTCGGTCCAGCCGAACCCGAGGGCGCCGACCCGGTGGCCCGCGCTGTCCCGGAGCTCGGTGCAGGCCGCTGCCGCGTACCCGGACTCGTCCAGGCGAGGGCCGAGGTCCGGATAGCGGTTCACGTAGGTCTCGCGGTCGGGGAAGGTGAGCGTCCCGCCGTCGCGGAGCACGTCGACGTGCGGGCCCGCCCGCGACGTCTCGAGCTGGACGATGCGGGCCCGGACGTCATCGTCGGCGCCGTTGGGCAGGTGGATGCGCACCCGGTGGGAGGCGGAGTCGATGATGGCGACGTCGGCGCCGTCCGCGTTGATCACGCGGGCGGCCTGGTTGGCCACCGCCTCGATCACCTCCTCGGAGGACCGGGCGGTGGCGAGCACCTCGGCCAGCTCGGCGAGGGACTCGTTGCGGCGGGCGTCCTCCCGGAGTCGGTCGACGAGCTGCGTGCGCTCGAGGGTCTGCCCGGCGATGCCGGCCACCGTGGAGAGCCGATCCTTCAGGTCGGCGCCGAAGGTGACCGGGTGGTCCCACGCGATGCCGAGGGCGCCGATGAGCCGGCCGTGGCCGTCGCGCAGGGGGAGGTTCGCGGTGGCCTGGAACCCGACGGACCGCCACGCGTCGACGAGGTGCGGGTACCCGGTCTCGAGCGCCTCGTCGTCGGGGAGCAGCACCGGCTCGCCGAAGCGGGCCGCGTCGGTCAGCGGCGTGTCGGCGTCGAGGGGTGTGTCGGCCGGGAGCGACCGCTCCGAGTCGGTGAGCCGCCCCGGCGTGAAGTGACGACGGAGCATCTGGCCCTCGATGACGGCGACGGCGGCGTGGTACGCGTCGAGCGGCCCGAGCACGCCCTGGGTGAGGAAGGCCATGACCGCGTCGCTGTTCATGCGGCTCGTGAGACCCTGCGCGAGGCGGGCGAGGGCCTCGGTGTGGCGGGCGTCCTCGGCCTGGGCCTGCGCCAGCCGAGCGCGCGCCAGGGCCTGGCCGGTGAGCTCGCCGATGGTCGTCAGGGTGGAGATGAGGGCCTCGTCGAACTCGCGGGGCCCGTTCCAGATGTGGGCGATGATGCCGATCGTCTCGCCATCGCCCCGGCGGAGGGGGAGCACGGCGCGGGCGCCCGCGAGAGGGCCTGCCGCGCGGGGGAAGCGGGCCGCGTAGGCCTCGTGCGTCTCGAACAGCAGCATCGTGCCGGTGCGGGCCACCTCGGTGATCGCGAGGTCGGCGTCGAGGGACGGCCGGGTGACGGTCCGGCGGTACTCGTCGGGGACGGTCTCGCCGTGGTGGATCACGAGGTGGTCGTCGTGGATGAGGCCGATGCTCGTGCCGGCCGCCTCCACGGGCGACCTCCCGTACCTCGTGACGAGCTCACCGACCTCGTCGGTGGTGGTCGCGCTGGCCAGGTGCTCCGCGAGGGCCGCCAGCTCGGTGGCGCGACGGGCGGCGTCGTCGGTGGCCATCGCCCGCTGCAGCGCGTACTGGCAGATCTCCGAGATCGTCGAGACCGTGTCCTGGGCGGAGTCGTCGAGGTCGATGGGCCGGGACCAGGCGATCGACAGGGTGGCCATGACCCGGCCCGAGGCGCTGTGGATCGGGAGCACGACCGTGCCCTCGAGGCCGACGCGCTTCACGTCGGCGATGACGGCCAGCGTGGTGTGGCGGCGCCAGGCCTCGTGGTCGCGGAGCAGGAGCGGTCGGCCGGTCTGCGCCACCTCGGTGATCGGCAGGCGCCGGTCCAGCGGCACGTGCTCGTAGCGGTGCGCCATCTCCTTGGCCACCACCTCGGGGTGGTGCACGACGATCGTGTCGGTCTCGAGGTCCAGGAAGGCCAGGCCCGCCACGCGCGCGCCGAGCACGGCGGGCACGCGCTCGAACACGACCTGCTCGACCTCGTCGACGCTCTCCGCGCCGGCCAGCGCCTGGGCCAGGTCGGCGGTGCGGGCGATCATCTCGGTGGAGCGCCGGACCTCGCGGTCGTGGCGGGTGCCGCGCAGGAAGAGGAACGCGAGGCCGCCGCCCATGACGAGCGCGAGCAGCCCGACCGCGACGGCCACGCCGTGATCGGCGGACGCGGGCCCGTCCACGAGGAGCATCCAGGTCCGCCGACCGGCCTCCGTCTCCTGCGCGACGCCACCGGCGGCGTCGCCGGTGTCGGCCAGCAGCGTGTCGCCGTCGCGGAGCTCGACCGCCGTGCCCTCCGGCAGCGTCGTCCCGATCGCCTCGGCGAACAGCCGGCTCGTGTAGGCGGAGCTCACGAAGCCGACCAGCGCCGCCCTTCGGGCCTCCACCGTGCCGAGATCCCGTCCGGGTCGGTAGAGCGCCTTGACGAGGAAGAACGACGGGGTGCCGCTGGGCTGCGACGGGACCGGCTCGCTGAACACCACCTCACCCGAGTCGCGGGCCTGCTCGGCCGCCGCCCGCCGCACGGGATCACCGGCGAGGTCGAAGCCCAGGAGCCCGCGGTTGGCGGCGATCTGCGGCACGAGGGCGCGGACCGGGTAGTGGACGTCGCGCTGCGGGGCCGGAGCCGGTCCGTCGGGGGCCCGGTCGATGATCGGCGCGCCGAGGTCGGCCTCGAACGCGGGTCGCTGGGCGGCGGGCACGACCGGCTCGAACGCCAGCGCCTCCAGGGACGACGAGCCGAGCACGTCTCGGGCGTAGGCCTCGAAGGTCCCGACCGGGACCGGCCCCGATGGCGGCACGATGGCCCCCGCCCCCGCCAGGCCCAGCTCGGCGAGGTCGACGGTCCGCCCGATGAGGTCGGTGGCCTCCTGGGCCACGACGCGATCGTCCCGTTCGGCGTCGTCGTCCGCCGACCGCCAGGCCACGACCGCGCTGCCGAGGCCCACCGAGAGGACGAGGAGCACGAGCAGCCAGCGCAGGCGGCGCAGCCCGCTCTGGGGCAACGTCGAGGAGAGCTCGCTCGACCGCTTCGTCGCACCCCTCCCTGCGCCGTCCTGTCCGCCGGCCCCCGTCTGGACCGCCCTCACCTTCGCACGTCCGGGCCGGTGCCCGCCTCCGGGTGCAGCCGATTTGGGCCGTCCGCCTCATGCGGCAACGGGCGCGGCGCGCCGATGCTCGGTGCAGGCCCGCACGAGGAGGACCGCATGACCACGGCCAAGACCACGCGGAAGCCGGCGAGCAAGCCGCCCCGGAAGGCCGCGCCCGAGCCGGTGGTCCGGGCCAAGGCCCGGCGGGCGCGGTCCGACGTCGTCGAGGTCCCGGAGATCACCGCTCGCACGGCCCCGATCCCCGAGTACCCGGTCCCGACCCGGCCTGCCGTCCCGCCGTGGATCCGGCCCGCCGCCTCGGAGAGCACCGCCGTGGTCAGCTCGGTGCGGGGCTCCCGGCTGGCGGCCTGGCTGCGTCGGTAGCCCCCTCGACCCGCCGCCACACGAGCAGCGCGGCGCCGGCGATCGCGGCCGTCCAGAGGAGGGCGACGAGCGCGAGCACGGCCTTCACGTGGGCCACCGGGGCCATGATCCCGGCCCGCTGGAAGAGCGTCGTCCAGTCGGTCGTGAAGTACATCCCGTGCAGGGCGACGACGAGGGACACGACGGTGCCGAGGACGGCCGAGCCCACGAGCAGCGCGGCGTGCAGCGCGGGGACGCCCTGCAGACGCAGCCGGCGGCGGACGGCCCCGAGCGAGGCGGCCGCCATCACCGCCATGATCGGCACGGCCCCGTACACGTACCGGGGCGCGAGGCCGTGGTGGTACCCGTTCGACTGGTAGGTGTCCCAGGCCGTGTAGGCGCTGGCCGCGAACAGGAGGAACGGGACGGCGGCGAGCAGTGCCACGCGGGCCGACGCGACCGTGGGCCGGCGCCAGTCGCGCGTCACGAGCCAGGCGGCGAGCAGGAGCACGACGCCGAGCTGGCAGGCCAGGAGCAGCCCCGACGGCAGCAGCGCGAACGGCCACGGGTACGAGCCGTAGCGGCCGGGGAACCAGTCGATGACCGTGTCGAGCCGGCCCCAGATGTACGGCACGATGCCCTCGTCGTTCCAGGGCCCCGTGCGCGGCGGCGCGAGCAGCTCGCCGCCCGACGGCGTGACGGCCCGGTCGTCGATGAACACGCGCAGCCACCACAGCCCGCCGATGCCGCCGACCGCGAGGTAGACGAGCGCCGCCTGCCACCGGTCGCGGTTCGACGCGACGGGCGCCAGGAGCACGGCCGCGAGGCCCACCGCGGCGATGACGAGGTGCTCGCCCTTGACGAGGAGGCCGAGCGCCACGATCGCGCCGAGCACCGCGGCCGCTCGGATCGTGACGCCGCGGCGCAGGATGCCGGCCATCAGCGCGAGCGCGACGGCCATGAGCGGCAGCATCAACCCGTCGTTGTTGACCGATGCGGCCGCGGCGGCCAGCGGGCCGCACACCGCCGTGCAGCCCGCGGCGACGAGGGCCAGCCGGGGCCGGCTCGGCCACAGCTCGCGCGCGATCGCCCAGGTGGCGATCACGACCACCGAGCAGAGCAGCACGTTGAGCAGGCGGAGGGCGAGGACCGTGTTCGGGAAGGGCCGGTCGTCGAGCACGCGGGCCACCGGCGCGGCGGCGAGGTACCAGCCCGGGGGGTGGATGAACTGGTAGTTCTGGCAGGTGCGGCTCGGGCAGCGCTGCGCCGGCGCGTCGCCGCCGTAGTCCTCGAAGGGGCCGTAGTCGGGTCGTGAGGGCGGGATCGCGGCGGTCGGGGACTCGGCCGGGATGTCCACCATCCCCGTGGCCACGAGCGCGCTGCGCACGCCCTCGGTCTGCTGCAGCGAGGGCCCGGCCATGTCGGTCGGGTGGGACGCGTAGTGGCGCACCATGTCCACGTGCGTGGCCTCGTCGGGGTTGCCGAACATCGGCACCGCGACGGCGAAGGCCGTGCTGCTGAGGACGAACGCGGCCGTCAGCAGCGCGAGCACGAGCTGGTGGGGGGACCGTGCGCGCCAGACCGCCCACGGCGCCGGCCGTGTCATCGCGCCCGGGCGCGCAACGGGGCTCCTACGTTCCGCCGGTCGTGGGACCGCCGGTGGTACCGCCACCGGCGGTGGTCGTGGTGGTGGGGATCGACGGCGGGGGCGACCCCGGTGCCGTCGTCGGCGTGGTCGGCACGGTCGGGCAGGGGCTCGAGCGCCACTGCAGCCCGCTGCCGTTGCACTTCTTCTGGCAGGTGAGCGAGCCGCCGGTGACCTTGTTGACCGCCTTCGCGCCCTCGGACGAGCAGGAGGTGTTGGGCAGGACCTGCGGGAGCGGGCGCGTCGTCGTGGTCGTGGGCGCGCGCGTCGTCGCGGTGGACCCGCCGGAGCGGCGCGTCGTGCGGGTGGTGCGGTTCGTGCCGGTGGTGGTGCCACCGTCGGTGCCGTCGTCCGCGCCGCCGTCGGTGATGCCGGCGTCGGTGCCCTCGTCGGTCGGGAGCACCGTCACCGCGGTCGCGGTCGCCTGGAAGGCCAGGACGGCGAGGTCCTTCAGGTCGTCGATCAGCTCGGGGGCGGACTCGAGGTCGTCGCGGCAGCGCAGGGCGGCACCCACCCCCAGCGCGCCCACGCTCTGGCGCACGGAGCTGACGGTCATGTCCGGGATGCGGGCGAGGCGCTCGCCGATGTCCTCGCCGAGCTGCTCCACGGCGGCGGGGCGCGTGGTGGCCGCACAGATGCGCTCGATGAACGCGGCCGCCTGCGAATCGGTGAGCTCGTCGGGCAGACCCGCCTGCCGGGCGGCCTCCACGGCCTCGTCGAGCGAGGCCGGGATCGTGTCGGTCGTCTCGGCCGAGTCCGGGTCGTCGTCGCCGCCCGAGGTCACGACCCACGCACCGAGGGCCAGGACGATCACCGCGATCGGGGCGCCGAACTTCGCCCACGCCGGCCAGCTGCCCCCACCGGCCCGGCCGATGCCGCGGGCCGGGCGCGGGATGTGGAACTCGGGCTCGGCGGCGGCCGCGGCCGAGCCCGCGGCGACGATCGGCGTGGCGACGGTGTCCTCGCCGACGTCGGGCGGCGGCGGCTCGACCCCGGGGGTCTGGTCGGCGATGACGAGGGTGTGCTCGGTCCACCGATCGCCGTCGTGCCAGCGCGCGAGCGAGGGATCGCTCGGGTCCCTGAACCAGCCTGGACTTCCGTCGGTCATCTCATCCCCAAGTCGAGGTGCGGGCCCGAAGACCTTAGGGCACAGGGCCCAGCAGTAGCCTTCGGCCGATGGCCACCAAGGAGCTCGACGTCACCGTCGTGCTGCCGGTCTACAACGAGGCCGGCCACGTGCTCACCGAGGTGGAGCGCATCCGGAGCGCCCTCGATGCCTCTCCGTACACCTATGAGATCGTCGTGGTGGACGACGGGTCCGACGACGGGTCGAGCGAGGAGCTGGCCGCCGTCGAGGGCATCCGCCTGATCCGCTTCGCCAAGAACCGGGGCTCCGGGGCGGCCCGCCGGGCCGGCACCGCCGCCGCCCACGGCCGCGTGACCGTCTGGACCGACGCCGACCTGACCTACCCGAACGAGCGGATCCCCGAGCTGGTGAAGGAGCTCGAGGGGGGCTGGGACCAGGTCGTGGGCGCCCGCACCTCCGAGCAGGGCACCCACAAGGCGGCCCGGGTGCCGGCCAAGTGGGCCATCCGGCGCCTCGCCCAGTACCTGGTGGAGGAGCCCATCCCCGACCTCAACTCCGGCCTGCGGGCCTTCCGCACCGACGTGGCCCGGCAGTACCTGCACCACCTGCCCCCGGGTTTCTCGTGCGTCACCACGATCACGATGTCGTTCCTGGCCAACGGGTACTCGGTGGGCTACGTCGACATCGACTACGCCCCCCGGGCCGGGCAGTCCAAGTTCCACTGGTGGAAGGACACCAAGCGCTACGGCATCCAGGTGATCCGGATGGTGCTGTCGTACAACCCGCTCCGGGTCTTCCTCCCGATGGCCACGTTCCTCGGCCTGGTCGGCCTGGTGAAGCTCGGGTTCGACCTCGTGCGCTACGACCTCCGACCTGCTCAGAACACGCTGCTGATCTTCTTCGCCGTGTTCCAGCTGCTGATCGTCGGCCTGCTGGCGGACCTCATCGTCCGCCTCGCCCGCCCCTCCGACGCCGTCCCCCCCGCCGAGCACTAGACGCGAAGGAGGGGCCCGAAGGCCCCTCCTTCGCGCAGTGCTGTGCGCCCTACTGGTTGGCGATGGCCTGGCCGACCTGCACCGCGACGACGGGGGCCACGGCGGCATCGCCGCCGACGATCGTGCCGCGGTGGAACGGATCCGCGTTGGGATAGGTGGTGATCCCCGTGGCGGAGGTCGCCCCGAGATCGGCCAGCGACAGGGTAAGGAACACCGGGGCGGTGTCCCTGCCGGCGAGCGGCCCAGCGGCCAGCGCGTCCGCGAAGTCGTTGCCGCGAACCACGAAGAAGCGCCGCGCACCACCGCCGATCCAATCGAGCCCGTTCGGCGCGTCCTGACCGAGGATCCGCTTGGTCAGCTCCACGGCGGTGGCTCGCCGGTCGGCGCCCGACACGCGGACGACGCTGACCCCGGTCACGTTGTCGAGCGCGGTCTCGACAGCTGTGGAGACGGCCGCCGTACCGCCGACGAGGATGACCTGCTCGATCCCGAGCGCCGTCAGGGCAGACGAGGTCGCGGACGGGAGGGCGTCCTTCTGCGTGAGCAGCAGCGGCAGCGCCGACTCGTTGCCGCAGGCTGCCGGGGCACCGGCCCAGGCCAGGCCTCCAGCGGCGAGCGCGTCCGGGAAGTTCTCGCCCGACGCCACGATCGCCGTCTTC
>DATFFY010000469.1:0-3324 GCA_035249805.1 Acidimicrobiales bacterium
ACGTCGCGGCTCTCGGCGCTGCGGATCACGTCAGCCGGCGTGCGGGGCGGGTGCGGGTCGGTGCCGACCACGGCGACGGGCGGCCCCACCGCGGCGGCGGCCCGCTGGGCCTGCAGGTCGACGTAGGCCGGCTGCGACGGCTGGGCCAGGTCCGTGTCCGGCGGCTCGTGCAGCAGCGTGGCGAAGGTGTGGTTGACCCAGTCGATGATCGGGGCGACCGTCCGGAAGTTGGCCGTGAGCTCGACCGCGCCTCCCGCTGCCGGCGCGAAGTGGTCGCGGGCGGTGAGGAACGTTCCGACGTCGGCTCGCCGGAACCGGTAGATGGACTGCTTGGGATCGCCGACGACGAACAGGCGCCCGGGGGCGACGGCCACGTCCCGCCAGCGAGCCTCGTCCGCGCGGGCGGGGTCGGCCGCGGCGATCCGGACCGCGAGCTCGATCTGGATGGGGTCGGTGTCCTGGAACTCGTCGAGCAGGAGCCGCTGGTACCGCTGGTGGAGGCTGGCCCGAACGACCGGGCCCTGCACGGGGTCGCGCAGGACGCGGCGCGCGAGCACGAGCAGGTCGTGGAACTCGAGCGTCCCGGCGTCGCGCCGGCCCTCCGCGGCCCCGAGGGTGTGACGCCGCAAGGCCGCGCCGAGGTGGTGGGCGCAGCCGTCCAGCACCGCTCGGCGCACCGACGTCATGGCCTCGAGGACGTCGGCGATGCGGGCGTGGACCTCGTCCTTGCGCCCGTCCCACGAGCCGGCCCGACCGGCGTTGCGCCGGTAGCCGTCGACACCCGCGAGGAGGCAGTCGAGGAGGTCGAGGTCGTCGTCGAGGCATCCGTCGAGCTCGCCGCCGTAGGCCACGAACCGGTGCAGGCACTCGAGCAGCGGGTCGGTCGGGTCCATGCAATGGCGGGCCAGGTCCCGCAGCGGGCGGAGCGCCTCGTGGATCCGGGGCACGAGGTCGGCGACGGCACGGGGCTCGGGGGCCGTGTCCGGGACGAGCTCCTCGACGAGGTCCCAGGACCCCTCGAACGCGAGCGCGAGGGAGCGGAGCTTGGTCGGGTCGACCCCGGCGCAGCTCAGCAGCAGGATCGTGCGCTCGAGGCCGGGATCGGCCAGGAGGTCGTCGAGCACCCGAGCCCACCGACGGTCGAACTCGACGGCCGAGCTCACCTCGTCGAGCACCTCCACGCGAGGGGGCAGCGCCGCCTCCACCGGGTGCTCGGAGAGCAGCCGCTGCGCGAAGGCATGGAGGGTGCCGATGGCGGCGCCGTCGAGCTGGCCGAGGGCCACGCGGCACCGCTCTGCCTCCGACGGGTCGGTGGTCTGGTCGACCGCGCGCGCTTCGAGCTCCCGGCGCACGCGGTCGCGCAGCTCGGCGCCGGCCTTCTCCGTGAAGGTGATCGCGGCGATGTGCCGCAGCTCCACTGCCCCGGAGGTGACGAGGGCGACGACGCGCCCCACGAGCGCGGTGGTCTTGCCCGATCCCGCGCCGGCTTCCACGAACAGCGTCGTCTCGAGGTCGGTGGCGATGCGGTCGCGAGCGGCCTGGTCGGGGGGGCTCACCGAGCCACCTCCGCGGGCTCGAGCGGCTCAGCCAGGTCGGCGTAGCGGGCCAGGGCTGGATCGTGCCGCTTGCGCTCCCACTGCTTGCGCAGCTCGGCAGTGCCCAGCCCGTCCGGGTTGCACACGTGGCACCCGATCCGGAAGTACGTCGACAGCTCCGCCGGGTGCGCGGGGAACACCCCGGCCTCGATGCCGTCGACGATCACCTGCAGGACGTCGCCGGTGCGGTCGAGCACCTCGGCCGTCACCTCGTACCCGATGCGGTCGAACCGGCCGCGGCTCGTGACGAACCAGTACTCGGCCCACACCGGCGCGTCGGGTTCGCCGGTGACCGCTCGGCCGGCCAGCCCGTAGATCGGCAGCTGGAGCTTCGTGCCCGCGGCGACCGGGTCGCCGCCGTCGAGGTCGCCGTAGCCGTACGCGGAGCCGGTCTTGTAGTCCGTGACGTGGACCGTGCCGTCGACGGCCCGGTCCACCCGGTCGATCCGGCCCCGCAGGCGCAGGGCTCGGCCGTCGGGGAGCGGCACCTCGACCGCGGGGATGCCGCCATCGAAGCCGAAGGCGAGCTCTGCCGCGAGCGGGCTGGTGCCGTGGGCGATGCGGTGCTTCGAGTCCTCGACGAGGAACACGTCGAGGTCGTTGAGGATGCGGCGCCGGTCTCGTCGCCAGAAGATGGGCCGGCCCGTGATGCCGAGGGCCTCCGCCTGGTCGCACAGGGCGCCGCCGATCTGCTCGAGCAGTGAACGGTCCGCCGCCGTCCACGGGTCGCTCCCGGTGGGGCGCAGCTCCTCGGGCCGGGCCAGGACCTCGAGGAGGAACCGCTCCAGGGCTTCGTGGACCAGGTTGCCCTTGTCGATCGGGGTGATCATCAAGGCGTCCTCGGGGTTCTCGACCGGGGCGGCCCGCAGGAGGTCCTCGACGAGGTGCCGGTGCGGGCAATCCGCCCACCGCTCGAGGCGCGTCGGTGAGGTGATGCGGCCCACCGGCGAGGGGACGTCGCACCCGCCGAGGTTGCCGTCGAAGCGCGTGAACTCGCTGCTGCGGCGGGCGGCGATGACCTGCGCGCCGAGGGCGGCGCAGTCGTCGTCGGTCGCAGCGAGGTCACCCCCGGCCGCGAGGAGGGCGCGCAGGCGGTGCTCCTGCTCCGTGGCCGGAACGGAGAGGGACCGCAACCCGGCGTCGAACGAGGGCACCGCCTCCACCCACGGTGCGGCGGCCAGGTCGGCGGCCCACCACCGCCGGCCGTCGTCCGCCAGCGTCTCGGCGACGTCGAGCACCCAGCGGGACGGGACCCGCTCGACACTTCGGCGCAGGTCACCCCGCGGCACGCAGAGCAGCTGTCGCTGCCCGCCGGCGAGCGCGGCGAGGAGCTGACGGTGCTGGCGCTCGACGCGGTCGGCGCGGAGGCGCAGCGCGCCGTCGGTGACCTCTCGCTCGCCGTCGGGCAGGAGCGAGTCGTCGCGAACGGTGGCCGGGAAGAGGCCCTCCGCCAGCCCGAGCACCACGACCAGGTCGAGGTCGAGTCCGATGCCCATCTCGACCGACCCGACGAGGACACCGTCACCGAAGCGGCCCACCCGGCCGAGGTCCTGCTCGAGCTCGAGCTGCAGCGTGCGGGCGAACACGTCCAGGGAGACGGCATCCTCCACCCCGTCCAGCGCGCCGAGCCGGTCGAGCGACCGCTCCACGCGCTCCGCGGCCTTGACCTCCGCCGGGGGCCACTCACCCCGCCGCGTCTCGTCGCCGAGCAGACCGTGGAGCCGGCGGC
>DATFFY010000470.1:0-2912 GCA_035249805.1 Acidimicrobiales bacterium
CGGAGGCGCGGGAGCTGTCGACGGGCCTCCGGCCCCGGTCGCGGCCCCGGTCGGTGCTGCTGGGTGTCGGGATCGGCACGGGCGTCGGGGTGGCGGCCGTGGCCCTGGCCTTCTCGATCGTCGCCATCCCGCTGTACCTGATCGCCTCGACCGAGCCCGGTTCGGGGCTGGACCGCGACCTCGTGCGCAAGGGCCTGTTCAACGTGGCGATCCCGTTCGGGCTGTTGGCCGGGCTCTGCGTCGGCGTCGTGGTGGGCGTCTGGTACGCCCGGGGCGGGCGGCTGCCGACCGACCGCACGTCCATCTACAGCAACGAGTAGCCGCCCGCCGCTCGGTCACCGACCGTCGGTAGGGTGGGCCGATGGCACCCCCGCTCTGCCTGCTCACCGTCCATGCCCATCCCGATGACGAGTCCTCGAAGGGGGCGGGCACCGTCGCCCGCTACCACGCCGAGGGCGTGCGCACGGTGCTGGTGTGCTGCACCGGCGGCGAGGAGGGCGACATCCTCAACCCGGCCATGGACCGAGAGGACGTGCGGGCCGACATCGGCCGGATCCGCCTCGAGGAGCTGGACCGGGCCGCGGCGATCATCGGGTACGACGAGGTCGTCATGCTGGGCTACCGGGACTCCGGCATGCCCGAGAGCGAGGCCAACGCCCGCCCCGAGGCGTTCGCCAACGCCGACCTCGACGAAGCCGTCGGGCGGCTGGTCGCCGTGATCCGGCGGGAGCGCCCGCAGGTGGTCGTCACCTACGCGGACGACCAGCAGGGCTATCCCCACCCGGACCACCTTCGGGTCCACGACATCACCCACCCCGCCGTCGAACGGGCGGCCGACCCGAGCTGGTACCCGGAGGACGGACCTCCGTGGCAGGTGGCGAAGGTGTACTACTCGATCTGGTCGAAGAAGCGGATCGAGCTGACGCACGCCAAGTACCTCGAGCTCGGGCTCGAGTCGCCGTTCAACGACGAGTGGTTCGCCCGCCCGTGGCAGGACGAGCGGATCACCACCTCCATCGACATCGCGGGGTACGGGCACGTCCGGCTCGACGCGCTGCTCGCCCACGCGACCCAGGTCGACCCGAACTCGCCGTTCTGGTTCGGCCTCCCGCGCGACGTGTCGGAGTCGCTCCACCCGTACGACGACTACGTGCTCGCCTGGGTGGCCGACGAGGTCGACGCACCGACGCCCGAGGACGACCTGTTCGCCGGGCTGCGGGAGCAGGCGTGGTCCGGCACCTGAGCGAGGACTGGGTCGCGCTCCACACGAAGGTCGGCGGCGGGCTCCCCGAGCGACCCGGCGCGAGCGCGCGCCTGCAGCACGTCGTCACCGGTGCGCCCGACGGCGAGGTCGCGTGGTCCCTGGTGCTCGAGGACGGTCGGGTGGCCGACGCCGCGGTCGGCCGGGACGACGACGCGGCGGACTGCACGTTCCTCATCACCCACCCCGACTCGGTGCTCATCGCCCGCGGGGAGCTCGACCTCCACGCCGGCTTCATGCAGGGCCGCGTGAAGATGAGCGGCGACATGGGCCGGCTGATGGCTGTGCTGCCCTGCACCCAGAGCGACGAGTTCCGCGCCGCCCTCGCCGAGGTCGCGTCGACGACCGAGTTCTGAGCGCTACCCGCCGGCCCGCTGCAGGTCGCGGAGCGGTCGGTACCCGATGGGCTCGACGCCGGCGGCCTCGAACGCCCGCCGGACGCCCTCGTCCTCGGTGACGAGGGCCAGGTCGTCGACGCGCGCCGCCCAGTCGGGGGTGGCGGCGCGCAGCTCGGGCGAGTCCACGGCGGGGTGCACGTAGAGCTCGGTCACCCCCGGTCGCAGGTCGGCCAGGACCTTGTCGAACGCCGGGCGGGACCCGACGCCGGGGACCACGACGAGGCGGTCCGGGAACACGACTCCCTCCTCGGCGGCCAGCCGGCGGAACGGGAAGCCGATGTCGCGCTGGGTGGACTCGCCGGACAGGCGCAGCGGCAGGCCGAACTCGACGGCGAGGTCGAGGTACACGTCGAAGAACTCCGGCCGGAGCTGGAGCGCACCCATGTGGCTGTCGAGGTGGCTCACGTCGAAGCCCCAGAGGATGGCCCGCTCGACCTGGGCCCGGAGCTCCCGGCGCACCTCGTCGAGGTCGGCGTGCTCCCACACGTCGGTGATCGTGCGCGGGAACCCGCCGTCGCCGTCGAGGAGCGACGGCGCGTGCGTGATCGGGCCCCAGCGGTACCGGTCGAGCTCGCAGTTGAGCGTGAGGTGCACGCCGATGTCGTCGCCCCGGTACGAGGCGGCCGCGTCGCGGGCCCACGGGCAGGGGACCATGAGGCTGGCGCTCGTGGCCAGGCCGTCGCGCAGGGCCTCGTACACCCCGACGTTCGCGGCATGGCACGAGCCGAGGTCGTCGCAGTTGAGGATCACCAGCCGGTCGTCCGGGCCGTGGCCGAGGCGCTCCGCGAGGGTGGTCACGCCCCGACGCTACTGGCCGATCGGCACGTCGGTGCTGCCGCACGTGGGCCACAGCCCGACCTGGTCGCGCCGGGCCCGGGCCTCGGCCGCGTCCAGCTCGGCCTGGTGGGCGAGGTTGGGCGGGAAGCGAGCCGACTCGGCGTAGCCCTCCTCGACGAGGAGGAGGTTGACCAGCACGCCGTCGTCGGCGCGCACGACGTAGGCGAGCAGTCGGTCGTACCGGTCGCGCGCCTCGATGTCCCGTTGCAGCCGGACGGCGGTGCCGGGCGGCAGCAGCTCCGCCGTGCGGGCCTTGGCCTCCGGCCCGAAGCACTCCACCGGCCGATCTCGGGCGACCGACTCCGGCGTGTCGACGCCGATCAGGCGCACCGACTCCTCGCGGCCGCCGATGTCGACGACCACGGTGTCGCCGTCCACGGGGTGCACCACGGTCGCCGCCCCCGCCGCGCCCGGAC
>DATFFY010000471.1:0-3222 GCA_035249805.1 Acidimicrobiales bacterium
GGCCCGCGCGATCAGCACCGCGCTGGCCGAGGGCTGGGAGGTGCACGACCGCGCCCAGGACAGCTGGCGGCCCTGCCGACTCGGCGACATCACGATCCTCGTCCCGGCCCGCACCTCCCTGCCGTTCCTGGAGGACGCGCTGGAGGCCGCCCGGATCCCCTTCCGGGCCGAGTCGAGCTCCCTCGTCTACGCGAGCCGCGCCGTGCGCGACCTGCTGATGGTGCTGCGGGCCGCGGACGACCCCACGGACCACCTCCGCATCGTGACCGCGCTGCGCACGCCGCTGCTCGGGTGCGGCGACGACGACCTGTTCGAGCACAAGGTCGGGCAGCGGCGCGGCTGGTCGTACAACACGCCGGCGCCGCCCGATCCCGCCGACGGCATCGTCGCGGCCGGCCTGGCCTTCCTTCGCGAGCTGCACGAGCGCCGGCACTGGGAGTCGCCCGCGGAGCTCCTGGACCACATCGCCCGCGAGCGACGGGCGCTCGAGCTGGGCTTCGCCGAGGGCCGCCCTCGGGACGTCTGGCGTCGCCTCCGCTTCGTGATCGACCAGGCCCGGGCCTGGAGCGAGGCGACGGGGGGCAGCTTGCGGGCCTACCTGCAGTGGGTCGACCAGCAGACGGCCGAGGGCTCGCGCGTCGCTGAGTCGGTCCTGCCGGAGACCGACGACGACGCGGTGCGCATCATGACGATCCACGCCGCCAAGGGATTGGAGTTCCCCATCACGATCGTCAGCGGCATGTCGGCCCGGCCCGGTGGGCAGCGCAGTCCGGTCGAGGTCCACTTCCCGAAGGACGGCACCGCGGTCGGCTACCGCATGGGGAAGGACGTCGTCACCGAGGAGTTCGAGGCGGCAGTGCCGATCGACGAGCAGATGGGGTACGACGAGCGGCTGCGGCTCCTCTACGTCGCCTGCACGCGCGCGTGCGACCACCTCGTGCTGTCGTTGCACCGGGTCGCCCGCGCCGGCGATCCGAAGAAGAAGAGCAGCCGCACCAACGCGGAGGTGCTCCTCCACGGGATGGGCGACCGGCTCGGGACCCTCCCGGACCTCGGCGGGGACCCTCACCCGCTGCCGGCGGGGGCCGTTGCGTCACCGACACCGCCGCCGCCGTTCGAGCCATGGCTGGCCGAGCGCCGGCGAACGATCGACCTGGCGGCGAGGCCGGGGGCGGTCGCCGCCACGGCGCTCACCGACGAAGGCGTCCCCGACGCCGCGGTCGACAGTCCTCTCGCGGCCGTTGCACCGACGCTGTTCGACGCGCTGACCGAGGACGAGGACCCGGCCATGGCCGGGCTCGACAAGCGGCCGCGCGACCTCGATCTCCCACCATGGCTGAAGGGCCGCTACGGGACCGCCGTCGGGCGAGCGGTGCACGGGGTGCTGCAGACCGTCGACCTGGCCACGGGCTTCGGCCTCGACGCGGCCGTCGCCGCGCAGTGCCAGGCGGAAGCCGTTCCCGACGTCGCCGAGGTCCGGCGCCTCGCCACCGCCGCGCTGGGGTCAGCGTCCGTGCAGGCGGCGGCCGCCGCACCGCATTGGCGCGAGGTCTACGCGTGCACGCCGCTCGGGGATCGGCTCCTGGAGGGCTACGTCGACCTCCTGTACCGCACCGACGGCGGCCTCGTGGTGGTGGACCACAAGACGGCCCACACCTCGGACCCCGCGGAGCTCGACCGGCGCGTGCAGGGCTACCGGCTCCAGGGAGCCGCCTACGCGCTGGCGGTGGAGCAGGCCACCGGCGAGCAGGTCCTCCGCGTCGTGTTCGTGTTCCTGACCCCCGACGGCGCCATCGAGCGCGAGCTCCAGGGGCTGCCGGCGGCGGTGGCCGACGTGGAGCGCCTCGTGCGAGCCGGTGCGGAGCAGGTGCTGGCCTGACCGGGTGATCCACCTCGCCCCTCGGGCCCCGCGCCGTGGGAGCATCGCCGTCGTGACCACGCCATCTTCGTGGACCGCCACGGTGGCTCGAGGGAGGGACCGGGCATGGACCGACGACGAGCCGAGGAGTTCTGCCGCAGCTATGGGGCCGCCTCGATCCAAGGCGACCCGATCGGCATCGCCGGTCACTACGGCGTTCCGTTCACCGCCTTCACGTTGGGGGACGTCTCGACGTTCAACGACCGCGAAGACGCGACCCGACGCGTGACGTCGCACCTCGAGAGGTTCAACGCTGTCGGCCTCGGCACCGCCATCGGGCTCCAGGCCTCCGAGATCGTGCCCGTGTCCGAACAGCTGGCGCTGTGCCATCTCACCTGGGAGATCCGGCCCGCGGATGGCACACCGCCATGGACCTGGACGAACGTCTACGCACTGCGCGAGGCCGCCGACGCCAGGCTGTACTTCGAGGCGAGCTTCGCCGACAACGAGATCACCGGGCTCTTGGAGCGCTTCCCCGAGTTCTTCACGCCCTAGGCGGACTCACTGCAGGGGCTGCGGGACCTCGCGCATCAGCCCGAGGTGCGTACGTCGGAGCGCATCGGCCTGTGCCGCGGTGAGGCTCGCGGACAAGGCTGTGGACCCGACCAGGTCGGTGAACAGCAGCAGCTGGACTGATGTCTGGCTCATCCTCGCGCCCCCGACCAGGCTAGGGCCGCGTGGTCTGGTGCGCCTCCAGGACACGCGGCCGTCCCGCTGGTCCGCGCGCCATCGGGCGATCGGTACGGTGGCCCGGTGGCCATGCAGGACGTGGGTGAGACCCTTGCTCGGGTCACGTCGGCCCTGCCCGTGGGTGAGGATCGCGCAGGCCAGGTCGAGATGGCCCAGGCGGTCGCCGTCGCCATCCGGTCGGGCCGCCACCTCGCGGTGCAGGCCGGCACCGGCACGGGCAAGACGCTCGCCTATCTGGTGCCGTCGATCCTGTCCGGGCGCACGACCGTCGTCGCCACGGCGACGAAGAACCTGCAGGACCAGCTGGCCGGCAAGGACCTGCCCTTCCTGCAGGCGCACCTCGACCTGCCGTTCAGCTGGGCCGTGCTCAAGGGGCGGTCCAACTACCTGTGCCTGCAGCGCCTGGGTGAGCTGGCCTCGCGCGACGGGGACGGGGTGCAGCTGGGCCTCGACGGCGTCGCGCAGCACGCGCCACCCGACGAGCTCGTCCACCTCGCCAAGTGGGCCTCCACCACGGCGACCGGGGACCGGGCCGAGCTCGACGAGGAGCCGTCGGAGGCGGCCTGGTCGGCCGTCAGCGTGTCGGCCCGCGAGTGCCCGGGCGCGGCGCGCTG
>DATFFY010000472.1:0-6481 GCA_035249805.1 Acidimicrobiales bacterium
GCCGGTCGCCAGGGGGAGGACGCCCCCGGCCACCGCCGCCGCCGAGCCGCCGGACGAGCCCCCTGCGGTGCGCCCGTGCTGCCACGGGTTGTGCGTCGTGCCGTTCAGCCGCGTGGTGCTCACGTTCAGGCCGCCGAACTCGCTGGCCGTCGTCAGGCCGGCGAGCACCGCGCCGCCCTCGTCCCGGAGTCGCTCCACCATCGTGGACGTGTAGGTCGCCCGCCGGTCCTTGAAGACCAGCGACGCCTCGGTGGCCGGCCAGCCGGCCACGTTGTCGAGCTCCTTCACGCCGGTGGGCACCCCGCCGAAGGGCCGGGTGACATCGGCGGCCCCGGCCGCCGCCAGGGCCCCGTCGGCGTCGACGAAGGACACCGCGTCGAGCGTGCTGCGCTCGACGGCGCCGAGCACGAGCTGGAGCTCCTCGACCGGTGACCGCTCGCCGGCTCGGAACGCGTCGACGAGGGAGCAGGCATCGCCCAGCCACGGGGAGTCGGTCATCGACGGAGGAGGATAGGTTCCCGCCGATGGACGCCCCCGCCTGGCTCGGCCTCGAGCCCACGCACAACCCGATGCGCTGGGTGCTCCCGGTGAAGGCGGGGATCACCACCGGCCACGGGTTCCTGTTCGGGGGCTGCGGGCTCGGAGCCGCGGTCGCCGCCCTCGAAGGCAGCTCGGGGCGCCCGGTGGTGTGGGCGACCGCGCAGTACCTCTCCTACGCGCAGACCGACTCGATCATGGACGTCGACGTCACGATCGCCGTCCGGGGCAACCAGATCACGCAGGCCCGGGCGGTGGGCCAGGTCGGCGATCGCGAGATCCTCACCGTCAACGCCGCCCTCGGCACGCGGGAGGTCGAGGCGCAGGGCCAGTGGGCCGAGCGGCCGGAGGTGCCGGGGCCCGACGAGTGCCCGGCCCGCATGTCGCGGTTCCCCGGCACCGAGTCGATCATGGACCGCATCGACGTCCGCCTGGCTGCGGCGCGCAACCCGATGACCGACCTCCCCGGCCCCCCGTCGGTGGACGGGCGGTCGGCGCTGTGGGCCCGGCTGCCCGAGGTCCTCGACATGTCGGCGTCGACGCTGTCGATCCTCGGCGACTACGTGCCCTTCGGCATCGGCCAGGCCCTCGGCGCCCAGGCCGGAGGCAACAGCCTCGACAACACCCTGCGGGTCGCGCAGCTCGTCCCCACCGAGTGGGTCCTGCTCGACATCCGCGTGCACGCCGTCCACCACGGGTTCGGGCACGGCGTCGTGCACCTCTGGGCCGAGGACGGCACGCTCCTGGCGACCGCCAGCCAGTCCACGATCGTCCGCTTCTGGGACGGCGAGCCGGGGCCCCGAGTAGCCAAGAACTAGAACGCGTTCTAGTCTCGGCGCCGATGGAACGGTACGAGGGACGCGTGGCGCTGGTGACCGGCGCCGGATCTGGGATCGGCCGGGCGACCACCCACCGGCTCGTCGACGAGGGCGCGCTGGTGCTCGCCGTCGACCTCGTCGAGGACGGCCTCGAGATCACCCGCAAGGAGGCGACCGCCCCCGACCGCGTCACCGCCTTCGCGGGCGACGTCGCCGATCCGGCCACCGCGCCGGCCGCGGTGGCCGCGGCGCAGGAGCTCGGCGGTGGTCTCGACCTGCTCGTCAACGGCGCCGGCATCCTCCGGTTCGAGCACAGCCACGAGGTCGCCCTCGAGACCTGGGAGCAGATCCTCCGGGTGAACCTCACCGGCACGTTCCTGTTCTGCCAGGCCGCCCTCCCGGCCCTGCTCGAGCGGCGCGGCGCGATCGTCAACATCGCGTCGACGTCGTCCCAGTTCGGCCACCCCTGGGCGGCGGCCTACGCATCGTCGAAGGGCGGCGTGCTCGCGCTGACCAAGACGCTGGCCGTCGAGTACGCGAAGCAGGGGCTGCGGGTGAACTCCGTGTCGCCGGGGTCGATCGAGACGCCGATCACCGGCATGTTCAACCTGCCCGAGGGGGCCGACGGCAAGCTGCTCCACCGCATCATGTCGCCCACCGGGATGGCCAAGCCGGAGGTCGTGGCCGCCGCCATCGCGTACCTCGGCAGCAGCGACGCCCACCACGTCAACGGCGCCGACCTGCGCATCGACGGCGCCACCCACTCGTGAGGTTCTGCTTCTCGGGCACCTTCGCCCAGACCGACGAGCTGGTCGCGCTCGCCAAGGCCGGCGACGAGTCCGGCTGGGACACGTTCGCGGTCTCCGACCACATCATCAACCCGGTCCAGACCCGCGCGCCCTACCCGTACACGAAGGACGGGTCGCGGCGGTGGGGGATGGGCACGCCGTGGCCCGACCCGTGGGTGACGGTCGGCCACCTCTCGGCGGTGACGACGCGCCTGCGCTTCGTCACGACCGTCTACATCCTCCCGGCCCGCACGCCCGTCCACGTCGCGAAGCAGGTCGGTACCGCCGCGGTGCTGTCGGGCAACCGGGTGACGCTCGGCGTCGGCATGGGGTGGATGGAGGAGGAGTTCGACGCGATGGGCACGCCCTTCGCGAAGCGGGGCAAGCGGGCCGACGAGATGGTCGAGGCCATGCGCAAGCTCTGGACCGGCGAGGTCGTCGAGCACCACGGCGAGCACTTCGACTTCGACCCGCTCGAGATGCTCCCGGCCCCGACGGAGCCGATCCCGATCTGCGTCGGCGGCGTGTCGGACGTCGCGCTGCGCCGGGCCGCCCGCAACGACGGCTGGATCAGCGACCTGCACACGATCGACGAGCTGGCCCAGATCCGGCGCAAGCTGGACGAGTACCGGAAGGCGGAAGGCCGCGATCACCTGCCCTTCGCCGTGTACGGCTCGGCCCGCGACGCGTGGGACATGGACGGGTACCGGCGCCTCTTCGACGTCGGCGTCACCCACCTCATCACGATGCCCTGGTACTTCTACGCCGGCGCCGACGCCGACTTGCAGGGCAAGCTCGACGGCATCCGGCGCTTCGGGGACGACGTCATCGCCAAGTGGTGATCTCCCGGTCGCCGGCGGTCGTAGCCTGGGCGGCGTGAGCGTCGTCGCGGAGGAGCCGCCGGAGGGCGCGGACGACTGGACCGAGGACCAGTGGCGCGAGTGGCTCGCGGCCGCCCCGCCCGATCCCGACACCGGTCGCGCCCACCCGCTGACCCGCGCCGTCAGCAGCGGCGGCGGCTCCGTCCTCGGCGCCGCGATGTCGGCGGTCGACGAGGCCATCTTCGGTGAGCGGCACAAGGCCGAGATCGTCGCGGAGGTCCCGGGCGACGCGCTCGACGACGGCGAGCTCGCGCTCGACCTCGACGACCCCTCGCGGTCGCGCATCGCGCTCGATGGCGGCTGAGGACGGCCCGTTCACGCTGGCCTTCGTCGGCTGGGCCGCGCCGGCGATGGCCGCTGCTGCGTCCGCGTACGAGGACGCCGTGCTCCCGCTCCTGGCCGACCACGGCGCGCGGGTCGAGTACCGCGGCCTCCGCTCGCTCGGCCAGTCGGAGGACCTGCCCGTCGAGGTGCACCTCCTGTGGTTCCCCAGCCGCGCCGCGTTCGACGCGTACCTGGCCGATCCCCGCCGCGCTGCGCTCCTCGAGGAGCACGGCGACGTCTTCACCCGGAAGCTGGTGGTCGAGCTCGACGAGTCCCCGAGGTCGCACGGAGGCGGGCGCGCCACGTAGCGCGCGGCGCGTCGTCGCGACGACCACGCTGCGGAGGACACCCGCCACTCGCCGACACGCCCGTCCGCATCCCGTTTCGGTCGGACCCCCTGGGGGGAGGGACATGGTGCTCATTCCGGACGGACGGGTGCATCGCGGGAGGGGCGTGGACGCCACATGGCGTCGCGAACAATGGGGGTGGACATGCCCAGATCCAGGATCAAGCGCTTCGCCGTGGCCGCGTTCGTCGGCGCGGCCATGGCGGCGACCGGACTCGGCCCGCTCAACCCGGCATCGGCCGGCCCGAACCAGGACTGCGAGGCGCTGGGCGGTGAGGTCGAGCGCGGGGGCGGAGCGCCTCGCTGCGTCGAGGCCGACGACCGCAACCCGGGGCAGACCGTGGTCAAGACCCATCAGTGGCACGGCGGGGACTTCACGCTCACGCAGGAGTGCACCTACGCCGGCAACGGCAACCTGGTGCCCGGGCAGTCCGACCCGGGTTGTCCCGAGTCGCCCTGAGGAGCGACAGATCCCGGACCGGGGCCTGAGGTGCGCCGTTCCTGCGGCACATCCGGCCCCGGTTCGAAGGAGCGGCTAGCCGCGAGGGGAGCCGTGCACCAGGAACGGGAGGGAGGACTCGCCGCGGAGCTGTCCCGCGCTGGGCCGCGTCCCGGTCGGTGGCCTCGGGCGGCGTCGCTCGCCGAGGTACATCGCCGTGAAGAGGATCACTCCCCCGAGGCCCACAAGCCGGGTCGAGCCCTGGAAGGGGAGGACCGCGAGGGTGAGGCAGATCAGCCAGCCCAGGACGATGGCGCGGAGCACACGAGGACGCACGTGCCAGTTGTGGTCATTCCGCCGGGTTCCTACTCCTGGGGCCGGGCCCCGCGGATGGTCAGGCCCACGCCCTCGCCGCCGCGTAGCCGAGCGCGGCGGCTGCGATGCCGAGGACGACCGACAGGAGCACGTAGGCCAGGGCGGCGCCGGCCCGGCCGTCGTCGAGCAGGCTGCGGGCCTCCACCGAGAACGTCGAGAAGGTCGTGAAGGCGCCGAGGAAGCCCGTGCCGAGGGCGGTGACCGCGGTGTCCGACCAGCCGTGGTCCCCACCGGCTCGCAGCACAACGCCGAGCAGGAACGACCCGACGACGTTGATGCCGAGGGTGGGCCACGGGAACGACGTGGTGCCCGCGGCGCTGCCGATCCCGAAGCGGGCCAGCGCACCGAGGGCGCCGGCGACGGCGATGAGCGCGACCTTCACGCGGACGAGCCTGGCATGCTCGGACCGTGCACGTGCTCGTCGTGTCGGACACCCATCTGGGACCGGCCACGCTCGACCGGATGCCCGCCGAGGTCTGGGCGATGGCCGACGACGCCGACGTCGTCCTGCACGCCGGCGACATCACCGAGATGGCGGTCATCGACGAGCTCCGCACGCGGGCGCGGGTGCACGTCGTCCTGGGCAACAACGACCGGAGCCTGCACGGCGAGCTGCCGGGGATCATGCTGCGGACGTTCGGCGGGGTCGACGTGGCGATGGTCCACGACAGCGGGCCCCGCAAGGGCCGCGCCGCGCGGATGGCGCAGACGTTCCCCGCGGCCCGGGTGGTCGTCTTCGGGCACAGCCACGAGCCGGTGCTGGAGGAGACCGAGCACGGGCAGCTGCTCGTGAACCCGGGATCGCCGACGCAGCGCCGCCGCCAGCCCGTCCACACGGTCGCGTGGCTCGAGCTGGCGGACGGCGAGGTCCGCGGGGCCGAGATCGTGCCGGTGGGCCCGCTGGCGTCGACTGGGCCATGATCCGGGGATGAGCGATCGGTACGGCATGACGATCCCGTTCGACGGCGTCCCCCTGCACGCGCAGCGGGACTGGGTCGTGGAGCTGGCGGACCTCGGGTACACGGACGTGTGGTCCTCGGAGGCGAACGGGGCGGACGCCTTCACCCCGCTGACCCTGGCATCGGTGTGGGCGCCGTCGCTGCGGCTGGGGACGGCGATCGTCCCGGCCTTCACCCGCGGCCCGGCCTGCCTGGCCCAGTCCGTGGCCTCCCTCGCCGACGCCGCACCGGGCCGGCTGGCCTTCGGGATCGGGACGTCGTCGAACGTGATCGTCGAGGGGTGGAACGGCATCCCGTTCGAGTCGCCCTACGAGAAGACGCGGGACATGGTGCGGTTCCTGCGGCAGGCCCTGGCGGGGGAGAAGGTCACGATCGAGGAGGGCACGGTCCGCACCAAGGGCTTCAAGCTCGGTGTGCGACCGGAGCAGCCGGTCCCGATCCTGATCGCGGCCCTGCGAGAGGGGATGTTGCGGCTCGCCGGTCGCGACGGCGACGGGGCGATCATCAACTGGCTGTCCGCGGACGACGTCGCGACCGTGGCCCCGATCGTGCAGCACGCGGGTGACGGCACGCCCAAGGAGATCGTGGCCCGCATCTTCGTGGCGCCGACGGAGGACGCCGACACCGTCCGCGGCATGGGCCGGTTCGCGATCGCGGCGTACCTCAACGTGCCGGTCTACGCGGCCTTCCACGACTGGCTCGGGCGCGGCGAGGTGCTCGGCGAGATGTGGCGGCTCTGGAAGGAGGGCGACCGCAAGGCCGCGCTGGCCGCCATCCCGGACCAGGTCGTCGACGACCTCATCGTCTGGGGGTCCCCCGAGCGGTGCCGCGAGCACGTCCAGCGCTACGTCGACAACGGGGTGACGACCCCGGCGCTCGCGCTCCTGCCCTTCGGCTACGACGCCCGACAGGCCATCCGCGACCTCGCGCCCCGCTGAGGCGCTGGTGCCGCGGCGGTTCGCCTGCGTGCTGACGGTCGCCGGCCTGCTGGCCGCGACCGCGGCGTCGGCGTCG
>DATFFY010000473.1:0-2489 GCA_035249805.1 Acidimicrobiales bacterium
GGCCCGCGAGCGGTCGACCCGGGCGCCGAGGCCGCGAGCGGCGTCGTCGCCCAGCTCGAGCACGCGCAGGTGCCGGGCCAGGCCGAGCGTCAGGGGGACCAGGACGAGGAGGGCCACGCTCACGGGCCGCACGTGCTCCCAGCCCCGTCCGTTCAGGCTGCCGGTGAGCCACACGGTGGCCCGCTGGACGTCGACGAGCTCGGCCCGCGTCAGCAGGTACGACGTGACCGACGCCAGCATCGCGGTGATGCCGATCCCGACCAGCACCAGCCGGTAGCCGGTCGCGCCCCGCTTGTAGGCCAGCAGGTAGACGGCGGCGACGGCGGCGAGGGCGCCGGCGAGGGCACCGATCGTCACCTGGTCGGCGCTGCCGTGGAGCACCACGATCACGAACACCGCGGCGGCGGCCGCGCCGTGGCTGACGCCGATGACGTCCGGGCTGGCCAGCGGGTTGCGGGCCAACCGCTGCAGCACGGCGCCGGACAGCCCGAACGCGGCGCCGACGAGGAGGCCCGTGAGCCCGCGGGGGAGCCGGAGCGTGCGCACGATGAAGTCGGTGTCGGAGGAGCCCTGCCCGAGCAGCGAGCGGATGACGTCGCCGACCGCCAACGGGAAGTCGCCGACGGCCAAGGACCAGGCGAACACCAGGAAGGTGCCGGCGGCGAGGCCGACCGACACCAGCACGGCTCGCGTGTCGACGCGCGCGGACCAGCCGGTCCGCGACCAGCGGAGCACGGCGAACCCGCGCTGGCGGGGGAGCAGGGCGGTCGGGGCGGCCATCAGAGCTCGACCAGCCGGCGGCGGCGCACGAGGAGCACGAAGCAGGGGGCCCCGATGATCGCGGTGACGATGCCCACCTGGAGCTCGCCGGGCCGCGCCACCAGTCGGCCGACGACGTCGGACCCCAGCAGCAGGATGGGGCCGAGGACGGCCGACCACGGGAGGAGCCACCGGTGGTCCGGACCGCAGATGGCCCGGGCGACGTGCGGGATCGTCAGCCCCACGAAGCCGATCGGCCCGGTGGCGGCCACCGCAGCGCCGCTCAGGACGACGACCGACAGCGCGGCCACGGCTCGGGTGATGCCGACCCGCTGTCCGAGCGAGCGGGCCACGTCGTCACCGAGGGCCAGGGCGTCGAGGGCGCGAGCCGACCCGAGCGCCAGGACCGCGCCGACCGCCAGGAACGGGAGCACCTGGATCGCGATCTCGCTCCCGCGGCCGGCCAGCGAGCCGACGACCCAGAACCGGTACTCGTCCAGGGTCGAGACGTCGAGCAGGAGGATGGCCGAGGTGAGCGAGGAGAAGAGCCAGGCCAGCGCCGAGCCGGCGATCGCCAGCTTCACCGGCGTGGCGCCCCCGCGGCCGAGCGACCCGAGCCCGTAGACGACGGCGCTGGCGATCGCCGCGCCGAGGAGCGCGAACCACACGTAGCCGCTGGGCGTGGAGACCCCGAGCCCCGAGATCGCGGCGACGACGGCGAGCGCGGCACCGGACTCCACGCCCAGGATCCCCGGATCAGCGAGGGGGTTCCGGGTCAGGCCCTGCATGACCGCGCCGGCCAGGCCGAGGGCGGCGCCGACCGCCAGCCCGATGCCCGTGCGCGGGATCCGAAGGGACCGCACGATGAGGTGGTCGTTGTCCGTCGGGTCGACGTGCCACAGCGCGTCCCACACGGTGCCGAGGCCGATCGGCTTCGAGCCGTACGCGATCGAGGCGAAGGTGACGAGGAGGAGCACGCCCCCTGCGGCCGCGAGCCCGAGACCCCGTGACCACCCGGTCGCGAGCACGCCGCTGCGCCGCCTCGCGGCCGTCGCGCCGGAGACCCGAAGGCGCGTCGGCGAGGCCGGGGACTCCAGCACTGCCGTCACGAATGGTAGGTCTACCTAACACCTGGCAGTAGGGCAACTCAGGATCCGTGGTCAGACCGCCAGACGCGAACGAGGGGCGGGCCCGGCGGCCCGCCCCTCGTCGACAGCTCAGGTCCGGATCAGATGCAGAGGTGGAGCAGGTTCAGCACCGGGACCGAGTCGATCGACAGGTGGATGATCCGGCACTCGCCGTGGGCCTCGGCCGGGCTCTCGGTGACGGCGAGCGTGCCGCCGGCGACGACGGCCGCTGCCGCGACCCCCGCCATGATCTTCTGTCGCATGGTCCAGTGACCTCCCCATCGTGGTGCTTCGCGGGGTCACGCCGCCGTCGCTTGCCCGCCGAACGAGGGCCACGGTACCTCCGGGGCTCTGGGGCCAATAGCCCCCAAATCGGGCGAAGCGGGCTGGGCTTTCCGGACCGTTCCAGGGTCGTCCCCTACGGCCGCCGCCCGCCCGTGTCGATGCACCGGCCATGCGAGCATCCCATCGCTCCTCCGCCGCCAGCCACCTCGCTCGGCGAGCCGCGGTGGGCGCTGCACCCGCGCTCGGCGGGCTGCTGTGGGCGTTGTGCGCAGTGGAGGCCCGTCTCGCCCGGCGGGGCCCGCGGCCCTACGAGGTGGC
>DATFFY010000474.1:0-3050 GCA_035249805.1 Acidimicrobiales bacterium
CGACGGCACCGCCGTGCGCGGCGACGACCGCGCGCAGCGCAGCGTCGTGGGCTCGGCGAGCCTCGTCGAACGCCTCGCCGTGGGCCACCGAGAGCTCCGTCGACCGCACCAGGTCGGTGAAGAGCACCGTCGCTGTGGTTCGCACCATCCCCCCGACGCCTCGAGTCGCCCGGGGGAAGGCTACTTCTCGGGTCGGGCGGGCATATCGGTGCGCGGTGGCAGTCGTCGATCGCACCGCATCCATCCCCCGGGGGAGGGCCCGTAGGGCCGATCGACCCATTCCAACGACCGCCGACCCGTGTGAGGGTGGCCTGATGGTCAGCCGCGCGACTATCGCCGCCCCCCTCCCGGCACCTAGGGTTGCCACCTTGGACCTCCACCTCGACCCGCCGATGACCCTGGCCCGGGTCGCCCGCCGGGCTCCGTGGCTCCTCCCGGTCGCTCTGCTCGTGTTCTCCGTCCTCGCCGTGGGCGCGGTGTTCAACGTGCTGCCATGGGACGAGCCGATCACCCGCTGGCTCGTCGAGCTCCGCACGCCGACGATGAACTCGATCGTGCGGAAGATCTCCTTCCTCGGCTCCACCCGCGTCGTGCTGGTGGTGGCCGGGGTCGCGGCCCTGTTCGCGGCCAAGCGCTGCCCCCGCCTCGCGGTCGCCATCGTGCTCATCGCCCTCTTCCGACCGATGGCCGAGTTCATCCTCAAGGAGGTCGTCAGCCGGCCCCGCCCCGAGGAGAGCGAGCGCCTGGTGCGCGGCGTCGGGTACTCGTTCCCGAGCGGCCACCCGCTCGCCGCCGCGGCGAGCTGGGGTCTGCTGCCCCTCGTCCTCGCGCTGTACACCAAGCGCCGCGCCGTGTGGTGGGCGTCCGCGATCGCGGTCTGGACCCTCGCGCTGCTCATCTCGATGAGCCGCGTGTGGCTCGGTGTGCACTACACCTCCGACGTCGTCGCCGCGCTCGTCCTGAGCGTCCTCGGCGTCGCCCTCGCCGAGCGCGTCATCGGCGTCACGCACCGCAGCGAGTGCGCGCACGGCAAGCGCCGCCGGTCAGTGGCCGGTGATGCTGAGCACGTCCACCCTGAGGTGGTCGATGCTGAAGTCCTCCAGACAACCTCGTAGCTGACGCTGGTTGGTCTGGTCGAGGCCGGGCCGGAACACGGCCCGGAACCGGGTGTGGCCGTCGCCCACGTCGCGGCCGACGAGCACCGGGTCGCCGCCGTCCTCGCTCACGAGCTCGGAGCTGTCGACCTCGAGCCGGCAGGCGAGCAGCAGCGCCTCGACCATGTCGGTGACGGTGCGGCCGCCCTCCGGATCGTTCACGGTGGCCTCGAGCTCGATCACGACCTCGGAGTCCCGGCCCACCGCCTGATGGGTCGACAGCGTCGCCTCGCGCATCGCGAGCACGGCGCCCGTGCCGACCACGAGCCCGACCGCGCCGAGGACGACGGCGCCCGGCCGAACCCTCATGTCGGCGGCCTCACCTGGCGGGGTCGCCGCCGAGGAGGCGCCGCAGCTGCGCGTCGTCCGAGCCGGGGACGTCCTGCGCGAGCGCGGTGGTGTCGTCGACCAGCAGGCCGCCCCGCGGGTAGCTGATCGGGGTCAGCAGGTCGGCCAGGCGGGCCTCGCCGTGCGGGGTGCTGGACGCGGCCGCGATGCGGTCGACGACCCAGGCCAGGCCCGAGATCACCACGCCGCCGCCGACGAGGAACGTGATGAACACGTTGGTGCGGTGGTTGGCCTCGCGGAGCCAGGCGAAGCGGTCGCGGGGCTCGGGGCGGGTGTCGCGGAGGATGTCGTGGACGTCCGGGTCGGCGCGGGTGCCGAGCTGGAGCTGGCTCAGCTTGCGCAGGATGAGGCCCGTCGCGAGGCCGATCTCGGCGATGAGCAGGATGAGCCCGAAGAACAGGGCGCGGTTCCACTCCCACCGGTTGAGCGACACGATCATGTACACGCCGGCCATGACGAGGGTCGCGACGCCGGCGAGCCAGGCGATCACCTTCACGGCGCCGTCCCCTCGGTCTCGATCGTGACCCGACCGGTGTCGCCGTCGACGGTCACGACGGTGCCCTCGGGCAGGTCCTCGACGGCGCCGGCGTAGCCGACGACGGTGGCGACGCTCGCCTCGCGGGCGAGGATCGCCAGGTGGGACAGGACCGAGCCCGTCTCGGCCACGATCCCCACGAGGTGCACGAGCCGCGGCCCGAGCCCGGGGGAGAGCGTGGTGGTGACGAGCACGGAGCCGGGGGGCGGGTCCTCGGCATCGTGGGTGACGGGGCCACGGGCGATCCCGCCGCCAGCGCCGGTGCCGCCGCCGGCCTCCCGGGCGTGCGGCACGCTGATCGCGACACCGTCGGCGGAGAGGCGGAAGCGGGCCGGGAGCCGGGTGCCGAAGTCGTGGTGGTGGGCGGTGACGAGCGAGGGCACGACGATCGCCCGCTTCGTGATGATGGCGTCGAGGTGGTCGAGCGTCAGGTGGCGGATCAGCTCCACCTCGGGCAGGTCGCCGTCGGCCGCCAGGCGCGAGCCGAGCTCCCACGCCGCTCGGCTGGCGAGCTCCTGCACCCAGCGGGCCCGCAGGCGCAGCGCTTCGCGCAGCACCGCGGCTTCGTTGCCGCTCTCGGGGGTGGGCCCGAGCACCATGGTCTCAGCGGTGGCCGGCAGCGTGGCGCGGGCGGAGACGCGGGGCGGCACGAGCGCGAGCACGACGGGGCTGTGCTCGAGGATCTCCGTGTCGCTCAGACCCTCCTCGCGGGCCTCGACGAGCACGCGCAGCGCGATCGACGCGCCGGTCATGCGGGTGGTCTCGGCGTCGACGAGCAGCCCCATCAGGATCTCGTGCGCGTGCAACGCCCGCAGCACGTCGCGGCTGCGGTGCAGCATGGCGAGCAGCTGGCGGTTCGTGAGCGTGGACAGCTCCGGCACCGAGCGGAGGTCGGCGTCGGTGCGGTCGAGGAGGTGCCCGGCCAGGTGGGGCAGGGCGCGCCGCAGGCGGCCGACCCGCCAGGCGCCGTGGAGGCGCCGCACCGCCGGCAGCGGGTTGAGGCGGCCGACCAG
>DATFFY010000475.1:0-2107 GCA_035249805.1 Acidimicrobiales bacterium
CGACCGTGGGGCTCGACGGCGTGCGGGTGCCCACGAGCCGGGCGGCCACCGGCGCGGACGCCGCTCCCGCCGTCGCCCGCGCCCGCGAGGAGTCGCTCACCGGCCTCGCCGCGATGATGGTCGGCGCCTCGCAGCACGTCTTCGACCTGGCCCTCGACCACATCCTGCACCGCCACCAGTTCGGCGTCCCGATCGGGTCCTTCCAGGCCGTGAAGCACATGGCCGTCGACGCCTACACGATGCTCGAGCGGGCCCGCGCCACGGTGCACTTCGCCGCCATCACGATCGCGGAGGACGACGACCGGCGGACGCTGGCCGCGTCGATCGCGAAGGCGGCGGCCGGCGACGCGCAGCGCCTCGTGGTGAAGCACGGCGTCCAGCTCTTCGGCGGGCTGGGCTACACGTGGGAGAACGACCTGCAGCTGTTCGTGAAGCGGGCCGTGAGCGGCGACCTGCTCCTCGGCTCGGCCCACGAGCACCGGGTCGCGCTCAGCGGCCTCGTCCTCGACCTGCTCGCCGCCGGCGAACGGCCCGGCGACCTGGCCCTCGACGAGGCGACCGAGGCCTTCCGCCGGGAGTTCGCCGAGTGGCTCGACGCCAACGCGCCGTCCCACGAGGAGGCCGCCGCGGAGCGCTCCACGTCGAGCGCCCACATCCCGGGCTGGGCGAAGAGGTGGCAGCGGAAGATGTTCGACGCCGGGTGGCTGGTCCCCGGCAACCCGCCGGAGTACGGCGGGCGCAACGCCTCGTTCCTCGAGCAGTTCGTGCACCAGGAGGAGCTGAGCCGACGGCACATCTACCTCAGCTTCAACCCGCAGGGCCTCGGGATCATCGTGCCGTCGATCCTCACCTTCGGGACCGAGGAGCAGAAGCGGCGCTGGGCCCTGCCCATCCTCCGCGGCGAGCTCACTGCCGCCCTCGGCATGAGCGAGCCCGACGCCGGCTCGGACCTGGCCGGGCTCCGCACGCGGGCGGTGCTCGACGGCGACCGCTTCGTCGTCAACGGCCAGAAGGTGTGGACCTCCGGCGCGCACGACGCGGCGGTGATCCTCGCCTTCGTCCGCACCGACCCCGATGCCCCGAAGCACAAGGGCATCAGCTGCCTCCTGATCCCCACGGACAGCCCGGGCCTCACCCGCCGGCCGTTCGGCTCGATCAACTCGAAGGACGACTACGACTTCAACGAGGTGTTCTTCGACGACGTCGAGGTGCCGGTCGAGCACCTCGTCGGCGAGCTGCACGAGGGATGGCGGGTGGCGACCGGCTCGCTGGGCCACGAGCGGGCGATGCTCTGGCTCGGCTACGCGGAGCGGCTCGACGACCTCGTGCGCCGCGGCGGCAAGGCGGTGCTCGAGCGCGGCCTGCGCCAGGACTCGTACGTCCTCGACTGGTTCGGCCAGCTCGTGACCGACAGCCAGGCCCTCCAGCTGCTCGGCCACCGGACGCTCGCCAAGGTGCAGCGGGGCATGGTCTCCCAGGAGCAGTCGATCCTGAAGCTGTTCGGCAGCGAGGCCTGCCAGCGGGCCACCTTGCACGTGCTCGAGGCCGTCGGCCCCGACGCCCTCGACCCGACCGTCCGCAGCGCCCCGCTCGAGCCGCTCAACCTGCACGCGTGGACCGACGGCTGGTTCGAGCTGTACCTGCGCACCTTCTCCGCGACGATCGCCGGCGGCACGTCGCAGATCCAGCGCAACATCGTGGCCGAGCACGTCCTCGGCCTCCCCCGCTAGCCCCCCCGGCCCACCCCCCATCGAACTCGCGACGCAGGGCACACAGAACTGTGTCGCTGGCGTCGCGAGTTCGGGTCTGGTGGCCCTAGGGGGCGGTCAGGGGGAGGATCGCGGGGAGGGCTCCGTCGGCCAGGAGGCGCTCGCCGATCTCGCGGGTGAGGGTGCGGGTGTCGCCGAGCAGGCCGTCGAGCACGCGCGCGCGCCGGACGTAGCGGTGCAGCGGGTGCTCCAGCGTGAAGCCGATGCCGGCCAGCACCTGCTGCGCGTGCTTGGTGACGAGCCGGGCGCCGCGCCCGGCCAGCGCCTTGGCCACGGCCGCGTCGAACGGTGACCCGGCCTCCCACGCCGCGTCGAGCGCGCTGCGGGCCGACTCGAGG
>DATFFY010000476.1:0-2324 GCA_035249805.1 Acidimicrobiales bacterium
GACGTGGGGTCCCCCACGCGGGTCGATCGTCACCACGGTGGGGGCCTCGCTCAGCCCGTAGGTCGCCAGGACCGGGTGGCCGAACTTGGCCTCGAACTGCTGCTGGATGGCGGCCGGGCAGTCGGCGCCGCCCGTCCACACCTCGTCGAGGCCGGCCAGGTCCTCCGGCCGCACCGCGTCGTTGGTGGCCAGGCCGTGCAGCAGCGCGGGCGGACCGTTCCAGGTGGTGACGCGGTGGTCGCGGATCCAGTCGGCCACCCCCTCCGGGTCGAGGCGGTCCATCACGATGCACGTGCCGCCGGCCTGGGCCACGAGCAGCGTCGTGAGGACCATCATGTTGAGGATCGTCAGGGGCAGGCAGTCGCCCTTGCGCAGGTCGGGGCCGTAGCCGCGGCTCTCGACGAGGACGGCCCCGGGCACCAGCAGGTTGCGCTGGCTGTGCACCGCACCCTTGGGATGCCCGGTCGTGCCGCTCGTGTAGGCGATGCCGGCGGGCGCCAGCGGATCCACAGCGGCGCGGCGCGGGCCCTCGTCGGCCGCCGTCATCGCCGCCTGCCACTCGTCGAGCAGGACGGTCCGCGGCGCCACCCCGGGCACCGGCTCGTCGACCAGGAAGAGGGAGGCCCCGGCGTCGTCGAGGATGAAGGCCTTCTCGGGCGGGGCGAAGGCGCGGTTCACCCCCACCCACACGGCGCCCAGGCGCATGGCACCGTGGAACGCCGCCACGACGTCGATCTCGTTGGGGAGCGATGCCCCGATCCGGTCCCCGGGGCCGACCCCGAGCCCGGCGAGGGCGTGGGCGGCCCGATCGGCGAGGCGGTCGAGCTCGGCGTAGGTGCACCGCGCGGTCCGGGTGACGAGGGCCTCCCGGTCGGGGTCCTCGGCCAGCACCCGGTCGAAGACGTGGGCGACGGAGGCCGGGATCGCGACGGGCACGGCGTCGACTGTAGAGCGGTTCTCGGCGCCGACTAACGTTGGCGTCAGTTTTCGAGAGGGCGGTTCCCAGGGGGAGCGACGAGCGATGGACTTCGACCTCGGCGAGCAGGCCGCCGAGCTGCGGGCACGGCTCCGGGGCCTCATCGCCACGCACATCGCCGACGACTTCCTCGGTGCGTTCACCGACGACCCGGCCGACCTCGACGTGGCCCAGCGCTTCTGCAGGCTGCTGGCCGACGAGGGCCTCCTCACCGTCTCGTGGCCCGTCGAGTACGGCGGCGGGGGCGGCTCGCTCTGGGACCAGACGGTCGTGCGCGAGGAGATGTGGGCCCACCACGAGCCCCGCGGCGCGCAGTACATGGGCCTCAACTGGGTGGGCCCGGCGATCATGGCCTTCGGGACCGACGCCCAGAAGGAGCAGCACCTGTCGGCGATCGCGGCCGGCGACGTGATCTGGTGCCAGGGCTTCAGCGAGCCCGACGCGGGCAGCGACCTCGCCGCCCTCAGCACCCGGGCCACGCCCGACGGCGACGGCTGGCGCATCAGCGGCCAGAAGATCTGGACGTCCTACGCGGGCATGGCGCAGTGGTGCGTGCTGGCGGCCCGGGTGGGGCCGGGCGAGCGCCACGAGGGCATCACGATGTTCCTGGTGCCGATGGACGCCGAGGGCATCACGGTGCGCCCGATCCGCAGCATGCTCGGGCCCCACCACCTCAACGAGGTGTTCTTCGACGAGGTGTGGGCCGGGCCCGACGCGGTGCTCGGCGAGGTGGGCGGCGGATGGGACGTGATCCGCCGGGCCCTGGCCCACGAGCGGGTCGGCATCGCGCGGTACGCCCGCTGCGAGCGGCTGCTCAGCGCGCTCGGCCGCGAGCTCGCACCGGTGTGGGACCGGCTCCCGCCCAGCATCCCGGCCGCGTGGGCGCGGGCGCTCGTGCAGGTTCGGGTGGCCCGGCTCCTCGCCTATCGGACCGTGCGGGCCCAGGAGACCGGCGAAGCGCCCGACGTGCTCGCCAGCGCGGCCCGCATCGCGGTGACCCAGTGCGACCAGCAGGTGGCCGAGCTCCTCTTCCAGGCCCTCGACGAGGGCAGCGTCGAGGCGGGCCCGGGCGCGCCGCTGCACGGCGCGGTCGAGGACCACTGGCGCTACGCGCAGGCCGCCACCGTCGCCAGCGGGACGATCGAGGTGCAGCGGATGATCGTGTCGAAGGCGCTCCTCGCCGGGCCCGGGAGCCGATCGTGAACCCGGTCCTGCCCGAGGTCGCCGTCGAGCTCGGCCAGGCCGCGGCGCGCGCCTTCGCGGCGCTCGGCGGGGTCGACGCGGCCCGCACGGCCGAGGACGACCCGACGGCCCGCACCGACAAGGTGCTGCACGCCCTGGACGCGCT
>DATFFY010000477.1:0-13558 GCA_035249805.1 Acidimicrobiales bacterium
GGGGCCCTCGCCGGCGGCCTCGTGGCCGCCGTCGTCGCCGCCGGCGTGACGACCGCCCTCGACGACGACGAGCCGGCCAGCTCCCGCACCACCCCGCGCGAGGCCATCACGCCCGTCACCACGAGCGAGGGCGCCCTCGACATCGGGGGGATCCTCGACAAGGTCCAGCCGTCGGTCGTCGCCATCGAGACCAACGAGGAGACCTCGCGCGGTGTCTTCGCCGGCGCCGGCTCGGGCATCGTGCTCACCGCCGACGGCCTCATCCTCACCAACGCCCACGTCGTGAGCGGCCTCGGCGACATCACGGTGGTGCTGGCCGACGGCACCCGCCACGACGCCAGCCTCGTCGGCAGCTCGCCGGCGGACGACATGGCCGTGGTGAAGGTCGACGGCGTGTCGGACCTGGTGCCGGCCGAGCTCGGCTCCTCCGAGGCCCTGCAGGTCGGGGAGGAGGTCATCGCCATCGGCAACGCGCTCAACCTCGGTGGTGACCCGACCGTCACCCGCGGCATCGTGTCGGCCAAGGACCGCGACCTGTCGGCCCAGGGCGTGCAGCTCGAGGGCCTGATCCAGACCGACGCCGCCATCAACCCGGGCAACTCCGGTGGGCCGCTCGTGAACGCGGCTGGCCAGGTGGTCGGCATGAACACGGCGATCGTGGCCGACGCCCAGAACCTCGGCTTCTCGATCGCCATCGACCGGGCCCGCCCGATCATCGAGCAGCTCGAGGCCGGCGAGGGCGCCATCACGCCCGACCAGGCGTTCCTCGGCGTGTCGACCACCGACGTGGACAACCTGACTCCGGCCCAGCGGGAGCAGTTCGACGTCTCGGTCGAGGAGGGCGCCCTCGTCACCGAGGTCGTGCCCGGCTCGGCCGCCGACGAGGGTGGCCTCCAGGTGGGCGACGTGATCACGGCGATCGACGGCGAGGAGGTGACCCAGGCCACCGAGGTGCGAGCCGCGGTCATCTCGCACGACCCCGGCGAGCGCCTCGAGATCACCGTCGACCGCGACGGCGAGGAGGAGGACCTCACCGTGACGCTCGGACGGCGCGGGGAGTAGCGTCGTCCGCCATGTCCGACACCGCCCCCACGGAGCCGCTCGAGCCGCCGCGCGCCCACGCGAAGGTCGTGTACCTCGGCCCCGTGGCCCCCCACTGGGAGATCCACTCCGAGTTCGGGGAGCGCCAGATCGTCGACGAGTTCCGCAACCGCGTGCTGGCCCGGCTGGTCCTCCTGCCCCCGCACGACCCCCAGTTCCGGCGCAACCGGGAGCGGGTCATCCGCGATGCGGAGCGGGAGAACATCCTCCTCGAGTGGGACCTCGGGCTCCCCGACGAGGCCGAGGCCTGACCCCGGAGTCCACCTCCGGGCCATAGGCCGGCCGTGGGGCCCGTCGATAGCATCGACGCTGTGCCAGAAGGGGAACGGGCCGCGTTCGACGACGATCTCGAGGCCCCGAGCGCGCCCCGCTACCTGAACCGCGAGCTCTCCTGGCTGGACTTCAACGCCCGGGTCCTGACCCTCGCCGACGACCCGGGGGTCCCGCCCCTCGAGCGGGCCAAGTTCCTGGCCATCTTCAGCCAGAACCTCGACGAGTTCTTCCAGGTGCGGGTCGCCGGCCTCAAGGAGCAGGTCATCGCGGGCATCGGCGTGCGATCGCCGGACGACCGCACCCCGGGCCAGCAGCTGCTGGAGATCCGGGAGCGGGTCGAGGAGCTGACCACCCTCCAGTCCCGGATCTTCCTCGACCGGGTCGCCCCGACCCTGGCTGACGTCGGCATCCGCTTCTCGCGCTGGGACGAGCTCGACGAGGACGACGAGAAGTTCCTCGTCGACACCTTCGAGCAGCGGATCTTCCCGGTCCTGACGCCCCTCGCCGTGGACCCGGGGCACCCCTTCCCGTACATCTCCACCCTCTCCCTGAACCTGGCCGTCACCCTGCGGGATCCCGTGACGGGGGAGACCCGCTTCGCCCGGGTCAAGGTCCCGGACCTGCTGCCCCGCTTCGTGGTCATGCCCGACGGCGAGCGCTTCGTCCCCCTCGAGCAGGTCATCGCCGCCCACCTCGACCAGCTCTTCCCAGGGATGGAGGTGCAGGCCCACGACACCTTCCGGGTCACGCGCAACGCGGACCTCACGCTCGAAGAGGAGGAGGCCGAGGACCTCCTCGCGGCCGTCGAGGTGGAGCTGCGGCGCCGCCAGTTCGGCCGGGCCGTGCGGCTCGAGATCAGCGAGGGCATCACCGAGGGCGTGCGGGAGCTGCTCCAGCGCGAGCTGGGCCTCGGCGACGACGACACCTACCGCCTGGCCGGTCCGCTCGACCTCGCCGGGCTGTGGGCGGTGCACGCCCTCGACCGCCCGGACCTGAAGGACCCCGTGCACCAGCGGGTCAGCCAGGCCCGTCTCGAGAAGGTGGACGACGAGCGCCCCGACATCTTCGGCGTGCTGCGGGACGGCGACGTGCTCGTCCACCACCCCTACGACTCGTTCCGCACCTCGGTGGAGGAGTTCATCCGCCAGGCCTCCGTCGACCCGCACGTGCTCACGATCAAGATGACGCTGTACCGCACGTCGGGTGACAGCCCGATCGTCCGCTCGCTCATCCGCGCCACGGAGCGGGGGAAGCAGGTCGCCGTGCTCGTCGAGCTCAAGGCCCGCTTCGACGAGAGCGCCAACATCGAGTGGGCCCGCGCCCTCGAGACCGCGGGCGTCCACGTCGTGTACGGGCTGGTGGGCCTGAAGGTGCACTCGAAGACGGCGTTGGTCGTGCGCGACGAGCCCGAGGGGATCCGCCGGTACTGCCACATCGGCACGGGCAACTACAACTCGAAGACGGCGCGCATCTACGAGGACCTCGGCCTGCTCACGTGCGATCCCGAGGTCGGCGCCGACCTCACGCAGCTCTTCAACTACCTCACGGGCTACGGGCGGGACGTGCAGTACCGCCGCCTCCTCGTGGCGCCGCAGGGCGTGCGCCCGGGCCTCGAGGGGCTCATCCGGAACGAGATCAGGGTCGCCGCCGCCGGCCGGCCCGCGGCGATCACGATGAAGATGAACAGCATCTCGGACCCCGAGATGATCGACCTCCTCTACGAGGCGTCGAACGCGGGTGTGGAGATCGACCTGATCGTCCGCGGCCTGTGCTGCCTCGTCCCCGGGGTCCCCGGCCAGTCGGAGCGCATCCGGGTCCGGTCCATCGTCGGCCGCTACCTCGAGCACTCCCGGATCTACCGGTTCGCCAACGGCTCCGGCGACGGCCAGCCCCGTCACCTGATCGGCTCGGCCGACCTCATGCCCCGGAACCTCGACCACCGGGTCGAGGCCCTCGTGGCCGTGGAGGAGCCCGTGCTGCAGGGCCGGCTCGACGAGGTGCTCCAGGTGAACCTCGAGGACGACACGCTGGCCTGGACCCTCGGCGCCGACGGTGGCTGGACCCACGTCCCGCCCCACGGGACGGTCGAGGCGCACGTCCGGCTCCAGGAGCTGGCCGTCGGGCGGGGCCGCCAGCACGGCTGAGCCCAGGGTCTCGGTGGTCCACCCGAACGTTGGGATGTGGTTCACATCGCGTTCACCGGTGGCCCCCTCGGCGGCAACCGCGGGTCCTTAGCGTGCGCGGTGATGGCGTTCCGTCTCCCAGCCGTCACCTGCCGCTCGCCCAAGGAGGGCCCGCCTTGCTGAAGAAGAAGCCGTCCTGGCTCGCACTGCTCCTCGTGCTCGGCCTCCTCGTCGCCGCCTGCGGGGACGACGACGACGGTGGCGAGACCACCGACGACACCGAGGCCACCGACGACGGCGTCGGTGGCGGGGGCGACTGCCCCACCGATGTCGAGGGCGACGTGATCGTCTCCGGCTCGTCGACCGTGGAGCCCATCTCGGCGGCCGTGGGGGACCTGCTCGAGGACTGCGGCTCCGGCGTCCTGGCCACCGTCGACGGCCCTGGCACGGGTGACGGCTTCGAGCTGTTCTGCAACGGCGAGACCGACATCTCCGACGCCTCCCGCCCGATCGCCGAGGACGAGGTCGCGGCGTGCGAGGCCAACGGGGTCGACTTCGTCGAGCTGAAGGTCGGCATCGACGGCATCTCGGTCCTCACCAGCCCGGCCAACGACACCGTCGAGTGCCTGAGCTTCGCCGACCTCTACGCGCTGATCGGCCCGGAGGCCGAGGACTTCACCAACTGGTCGGACGCCCAGGCGCTCGCCACCGAGCTCGGCTCGAGCACCGAGCTCCCGGACGCCCCGCTCGACATCACCGCCCCCGGCGAGGAGTCCGGCACCTACGACTCCTTCGTCGAGATCGTGTTCGGCGACGTGAGCGAGGCCCGCCTCGAGGCCGGCGAGATCACCGAGGACGAAGTAGAGACGACCCGCAAGACCTACTCCTCGCAGGCCGACGACAGCGCCATCATCTCGGGCATCGAGGGCTCGGACTCGAGCCTCGGCTGGGTCGGCTTCGCCTTCGCCGAGGAGGCAGGCGAGGACGTCACCGAGATCGCCATCTCGGAGGCGCCGGGCGGCCCCTGCGTCGAGCCCACCGCCGAGACGATCGCCAGCAACGAGTACCCGATCTCCCGGGACCTGTACATCTACGTGAACGTCGCCAGCGCCGAGGAGAACGAGGCGGTGGCGTCGTACGTGGACTACTACCTGTCCGACGAGGGCATCGCCGCCGTCACCGACGTCGGCTACGTCGCCCTCACCGCCGAGGACCTCGACGCCACCCGGGCGGCCTGGGAGGCCCGGGCGACCGGCACGGGCGAGGGCTGATCCCCCTGCACCCCGACAGACGGTAGGAAGGCGCCGATGGCGATCACGCTCGACGACCTGCGTGGCGACCCCCGTCGCACCAGGAACGAGCGCGCGGTCAGGGTGGTGCTGACGGCGGCGGCCGGGATGTCGATCGTCATCAGCGCCCTGATCGTCTTCTCCCTCGCGCGGGAGACGTGGACCTTCGTGTCCGAGGTGGAGTGGTCGACCGTCCTGTCGTCGGAGGGGTGGTTCCCCCGACGGGGCGAGTACCACATCTTCACGCTCCTCGTCGGCAGCCTGATCGTGACGAGCATCGCCATGGTCATCGCCGTGCCGGTCGGCCTCGGATCGGCCATCTACCTCTCCGAGTACGCCCGGCCCGCCGTGCGCAAGTTCTTGAAGCCGACGCTGGAGATCCTGGCCGGCATCCCCTCCGTGGTCCTGGGGTTCTTCTGCGTCGCCTTCATCGCCCCGGAGATCGTGCAGGGGGTCCTCGGGGGCAGCGATCTGTTCAGCCTGATGTCCGCGGGCATCGGCGTGGGCATCCTGTCCATCCCCCTGGTCGCCTCGGTGTCGGAGGATGCCCTGCGCTCGGTGCCCCAGGCGCTCCGCGAGGCGAGCTACGGGATGGGCGCCAAGAAGATCACCACCACCGTCCGCGTCGTCCTTCCCGCCGCGGTCTCGGGCCTCGTCGCCGCGTTCATCCTCGCCGTGTCGCGTGCGATCGGCGAGACGATGGTCGTGTACCTCGCCGCCGGCGCAGGCGGCGGGGCCCTGTTCAACACGAACCCCCTCGAACCGGGGCTCACCATGACCGCGGCCATGGCCGCGCAGGCCAGCGGCACCGACGCCGTACGGGGCGAGGCCCTCACCTTCCAGAGCCTCTTCTTCGTCGGCTCGGTGCTGTTCGTGATCACGTTCTTCCTGAACGTCGTCGCCGACCGGTTCGTGCGCCGGGTCCGGCAGGCGTACTGACCATGGCCCTGTCATCACCCGCGACCGTGGGTCCGAAGGCGGCCGAGCGCAGCGTCGCCGACCAGCTCACGCGGGGTGGTGCGGACTGGGCCGGCATCGTCTTCCGCATCCTGCTCCTGGCGTCGCTGGCGTTCTCGATCCTCGTGCTCGTCGCGCTCATCACCGAGGTCCTCGGCACGGGGTCCGGCGTGCTGACGGATCGCTTCGCGGACTTCATGACCGGGACGCTGCGGCAGGATGCGAGCGAGGCCGGGCTCATGCAGGGCCTCGTCGGCTCGGCGTGGATCTGCGTCTTCGTCATGCTGCTGGCCTTCCCGCTCGGCATCGCCGCCGCGATCTACCTCGAGGAGTACGCGGCCGACACCCGGTTCAGCCGGTTCGTGAACGTGAACATCCGCAACCTCGCGGGGGTGCCGTCGGTGGTCTACGGGATCCTCGGCTTCACGATCTTCACGAAGGCGCTCCGCGAGTTCACCGGTGTCGAGCGGGCCCAGGGGCGCACGCTCATGGCCGCGGGGCTCACCTTGGCGATCCTGGTGCTGCCGATCGTCATCATCACCGCCGCCGAGGCCGTCCGGGCCGTGCCGAGCGCGCTCCGCGAGGGGGCCTACGGGGTGGGGGCCACCCGCTCCGAGGTCATCCGGACGCAGGTCCTGCCCTACGCGGCGCCGGGGATCATCACCGGCCTGATCCTGTCGCTGGCCCGCGCCCTGGGCGAAGCGGCGCCGCTGATCCTCGTCGGGGCCACGACGGGCAGGCTGGCCGGCGACCCGTCGTTCCTCGACCTCGGGCAGCTCCGGGAGCGGTTCACCGCCCTCCCGATCATCGTCACCGGGTGGACCCAGAACAACCGCCAGGGCTTCGACGAGATCGCCGCCGCCGCCATCATCGTCATGCTGGCCATCGTCGTCGTGGCCAACACCGTGGCGATCCTGCTGAGGAACCGCTACGAGAAGAAGAGGAACTGACAGAGTCATGGTCACGCGCCCAGACACGAAGGACCTGCCCGCCGTGGACGAGAACCTCGATGTCACCCCGAGCGTCGGGCACCCGCAGGGGGAGTCGTCGAGGGGCGAGGTCGTGTTCGACGTGGCGGACCTGAGCGTCTACTACGGCGCCTTCCGGGCCGTGCGGGACGTGAACATCACGGTGAACCGGAACGAGATCACCGCGTTCATCGGCCCCTCGGGATGCGGGAAGACGACGGTGCTGCGGTGCCTCAACCGCATGAACGACCTGATCGACACCGCCCGCGTCGAGGGCAAGGTCCAGTACCACGGCGTCGACCTGTACGACCGGGCCGTCAACCCGGTCGAGGTGCGGCGCCGGATCGGCATGGTCTTCCAGAAGCCCAACCCCTTCCCGAAGTCGATCTACGACAACGTCGCCTACGGCCCGAAGATCGCCGGCATGAAGGGCAGCATGGACGAGATCGTCGAGCGCGCCCTTCGGGGCGCCGGGCTCTGGGACGAGGTGAAGTCCCGCCTCAAGGCATCGGGGATGGGGCTGTCCGGCGGCCAGCAGCAGCGGCTCTGCATCGCCCGTGCCATCGCCACCGACCCCGAGGTCCTGCTCATGGACGAGCCCTGCTCGGCCCTCGACCCGATCGCGACCGCGCGCATCGAGGACCTGATGCAGGAGATCAAGGACAAGTACACGATCGTCATCGTCACCCACAACATGCAGCAGGCCGCGCGGGTGAGCGACCGGACCGCGTTCTTCACCACCGAGGTGAACCCGGAGAGCGACACCCGCACCGGCCTCCTCGTGGAGCTCGACAGCACGGACAAGATGTTCTCGAACCCCTCGGACGAACGAACCGAGAACTACGTGACGGGGCGCTTCGGCTGACATGAGCTGGCCCTCGACGGAACCGCCGGGGGAGCCGCTGCGCCACGGCTTCCAGGAGGAGCTCGAGCAGCTCCGCCTCCAGGTCGAGCTCATGGGCGTCCGCGTCGACGAGAACCTCGAGCGGATGCGCAGCGTGCTCCACACGGGCGACGAGCTGCTCGCGGCCGCCGCCTACGCGGCCGACGACGAGATCGACGCGATGAACGTGTCGCTCACCGAGCGCTGCTACCTCCTCCTCGGCCGCGAGTCCCCGGTGGCGTCGGACCTGCGCTTCGTGGTGTCCGTCGTGCGGATCATCTCCGAGCTGGAGCGGGTGGGCGACCTGGCCCTCCGCGTCGTGAAGCTCGCCCCCGAGCAGGCGATCCTCTCGGGCACCGGGGTGGTGTGGGACGTCCTCCTCACGATCGCGGACGAGGCCATCGAGGTGTTCCGCACGTCCCTCCGGGCCTGGTCGACGCAGGACCTGGGGCTGGCGACGACGCTGGCCACCGAAGGGCGCAACCTCGACCTCTACCACGAGCGGCTGGTGGCCGAGCTGCAGCGCCTCGAGGGCGTCGACGCCGTCCGCATCGCCATGGACGCGTTCGTGGCCGGCCGGGCGCTCGAGCGCATCGCCGACCACAGCGCCATCATCGGGGCACGGCTGCGCTACCTCATCACTGGCGAGCCCGCCCACCTCGCCGCCGAGGTCCGGTGACGTGATCGGCCTCGCCGTGGTCGCCCTCGGTCTGGCGGTCACGCTGCTCGTGGTGCTGCTGCGGCAACGTCAGGTCGCGGCACGGCTCCGGGTCGTCGTCGAGCGGCTCGAGGCCGGTGCGGCGACCCGCGGGGGGATGGCCGCGACCGCGGGCGCACTCGAGCGGGTCGTCTCGAACGTGCTCCTCCGCGACCGTGAGGTCGGTGCCGCCGAGCGCCGGCTCGCCAGCGCGCTGGGGGTCATCCCGCAGGGCGTCCTCGTCTACGCGGGTGATGGCGAGGTCGCCTTCACGAACGAGGTCGCCGAGTCGTACCTCACCTCGCGCCACGGGGAGGCGCTCGTGGAGGATGCCATCGCCGAGCTGGTCGCGGAGGTGGTGGGCTCCGACGACGACGCCGCGGCGCCGACGCGGACCGTCGACCTCTTCGGACCACCCCGCCGCACGGTGCTCGTCCATGCCGCCCGCATCCGTGCCGAGGACGGCCCCCCCGGTGCGGTCGTCGTGATCGAGGACGTCACCGACCGCCGGCGCCTCGAGGCCGTCCGCCGGGACTTCGTGGCCAACATCAGCCACGAGCTGAAGACACCGGTCGGCGCCCTGGGCCTGCTTGCCGAGACCCTGCTGGCCGAGGACGACCCCGAGGTGTCCCGACGTCTCGCGGAGCGCATGCAGTCCGAGGCGTTCCGCGTCGCCAGGACGATCGACGACCTGCTGGCCCTCTCCCAGATCGAGGCCGACGAGGCGGGCCTGCGCGACGAGGTGCCGGTGCACCTGTTCGTGGCCGAGGCGGTCGACCGCGTGCGCCCGGCGGCCGAGCAGCAGGGCATCACGATCGAGGTGGTCGAGCCCGACCCCCGGCTCGCCGTCGTCGGCGACCGCCGCCAGCTGGTCTCAGCCATCTACAACCTGCTCGACAACGCGGTGAAGTACAGCGACGCCGGGTCGTCGGTGCAGGTGCGAGCCCGGACCGACGGCCGCTGGATCGACCTGTCGGTGGCCGACCGCGGCATCGGCATCCCGCGGCGCGACCTCGAGCGCGTCTTCGAGCGCTTCTACCGGGTCGACCGGGCCCGCAGCCGGGAGACCGGCGGCACGGGCCTCGGCCTGGCCATCGTGCGCCACGTCGCCAGCAACCACGCGGGCGAGGTCCGCGTCGAGTCCCTCGAAGGCGAGGGCTCGACGTTCACCCTGCGACTGCCGGTCGGAGCCGGTCCCGTCGCCGTCACCACCGAGGCAGGCTGATCCCGATGTCGTTGCCCAGCGCCACCGTCCTGGTCGTCGAGGACGAGGAGGCCTTCGTCGAGGCGCTCACCGTGGGCCTCAAGCGCGAGGGGTTCCGGGTGCAGGTCGCCCGTGACGGCGCCGAGGCGCTCGACGTGTTCGACGCGGTGAAGCCCGACCTCGTGCTGCTCGACGTGATGCTGCCGAAGGTGTCCGGCATCGACGTGTGCCGGGAGCTGCGCCGGCGGTCGCAGGTTCCGATCATCATGGTCACGGCCAAGGGCGGCGAGATCGACACGGTCGTCGGCCTCGAGGTCGGCGCCGACGACTACGTCACGAAGCCGTACCGGCTCCGTGAGCTGGTGGCCCGGATGCGCGCGGTGCTGCGCCGGCGGGCGGCCGAGGGCTCCACCAGCACGCTGAGCGACGGCGAGGCCCTGAGCGTCGGTGACGTGGCCCTCGACCCCGAGCGCCACGAGGTCGTGATCCGGGGCGCGGCCGTGCAGCTGCCGCTCAAGGAGTTCGAGCTCCTCGAGATCCTGCTCGCCAACGCCGGCCGGGTCCTCCCCCGGGAGACCCTCATCGACCGGGTCTGGGGCACGGACTACGTCGGGGACACGAAGACGCTCGACGTCCACGTCAAGCGCCTCCGGGCCAAGGTCGAGCCCGACCCGTCGGCCCCGACCCGCATCGTCACGATCCGGGGCCTCGGCTACAAGTACGAGCTCCCCAAGGCGTGAGCGGTGGCCCTGCGGGGCCTCCGTACGATGGGGTGATGTCGTCCGTCCCGGAGGGTTGGCAGCCCCTCTCCAAGCCCCGCCGCCGGCAGGGCGCGGACGCCTTCCACCTGTCCCCGTTCGCCCGGCTGGCCCGCGCCCACCTGTTCAGCGCGGCCGGGGACGCCCTCGTCACGATCGCCCTCGCCGGGTCGCTGTTCTTCGACCTCGATCCGAACGACGCCCGCTGGAAGATCGTCCTGTACCTCGCGCTCACGATGGCGCCGCTCGCGCTGGTCGCCCCGTTCATCGGACCGGCCCTCGACCGGTCCCACGGCGGCCGCCGCTGGATGATCGTGGCCGTCAACGCGGTGCGGGCCCTCGTCTGCCTGGTCATGCTGGACGACCTCGACAGCCTGCTCCTGTTCCCCGAGGCGTTCACCGTGCTGGCGATGGGGAAGGCCTACGGCGTCGCCCGCAGCGCCCTCGTCCCCACCGTCGTGCGCAACGACGACGAGCTCGTCGAGGCGAACTCGAAGCTCCAGCTCCTGTCCGGTCTCGCCGCGCCCACGGCCGGCCTCCTCGCCGCGCCCGCGTACCTCATCGCGCGGTCACAGGGTGTGCTCGCGCTCGCGGTGGTGGCCTACCTCTGCGGCACGGTCGCCGCGCTCCGCATCCCCACCACGCAGGTGGCGGCCGCACCCGTGAGCGAAGCCGAGGCCATCGAGCTTCGCGGCATCGGCATCCGCCTTGCCGCCACGGCCATGGCCCTCATCCGCGGCGTCGTCGGGTTCCTCACGATGTTGCTCCTCTTCGAGCTGCGGGACGGTGACACCTGGCGCATGGGCGTCGTCCTCGCGTTCAGCGGGGCCGGGACCCTCATCGGCTCGGCCCTCGCGCCGCGGCTCCGGCGGTCGTTCAGCGAGGAGCGGATGCTCATGGCCCTCCTGGGGGCCCTGGTGGGCGCCGGGCTCGGGGCGGCGTGGGCGGCCGGCCTCCCCGCGTACGCGCTGCTGTCCGCCACCGTCGCGATCGTCGCCACCGGCTCCCGCATGGCGTTCGACTCGATCGTGCAGCGCGATGCCCCCGACGCGAACCGGGGCCGGTCCTTCGCTCGCTTCGAGGTGCGCTTCCAGCTGGCATGGGTCGTCGCCGCCCTGCTCCCGCTGCTGTTCCTGCCGATCCCCGTGCGGGTCGCGTTCATCGGCATCGCCCTCACCGCGGCCTTCGCCCTGTTCTCGTACCTGGCCGGCCAGCGGGCGGCCCGCCGGGCCCACGACGCGGCGCAGGACCTCGTCGAGGCCGAGGTGGACGTCGGGTTCCGCGACGACGACCGGACGCAGCCTCTCGCCCCCGATCCGACGGCGGCCGCGCCCGACCCGACCGTGCCGGACGCCCCACGGTCCGCCGACCCGGACGACCTCGCCTCGTGGCAGGTCAGCGATCCGACCTGGGGCGCCGATCCCACCGAGGTCGACCCGGAGACCACCAACGTGAAGTGGTGGCCCCGTCGCCGCTGATTTCGACGCTCGCTCGCCGCAGGCGAGCGACGACGATTACAGGTCGATGCGGGCGAGCCAGAGGCCGGGGGCGTCGACCTCGGCCGGGGTGGGGAGGTTGGCCGCCTCGGCCCAGAGGCGACGGAGGCCGTCGTCGCCGGCCCGCTCGAGCACGCCCTGCACGAAGGTGGTGCCGCGGTCGTAGGTGGCCTGGCCGAGCTCGAGGCCGAAGAGGCGCTCGACGAACCGGTCCGCCTCGCCGGCCTCGACGCGCCGGCGGCGGAGCGCCTCCGTGAGCATCGGGTAGGTCGAGATGAGCTTGCCGCCCACCACGTCGAGCACGTGGTCGACCACGCCGACCACCACGGCCACGAGCGCCTCCAACCGCGGCCGGAGCGCGTCCTGCTCGGGGGAGGTGATGGCGCCGAGGATGAGGTCGGGTGAGCCGATGGCCTCCTGCAGGCCGGCGAGCGAGCTCGGGTCGCCGAGGTCGAGCTCGCCGAGGCGGTCCTCGATGGCGCTCGGGTCGTTCTGGAAGGCCGACGCGTACTGCGCGAGGAGGTCGTCGAGCGCGACGCGGACGTGGGGCACGCCGAGCACCGCGTGGTGGGCGAGCTCGTGCACGCAGACCCAGAGGCGCACGTCGTCGCGCTCGAGTGACCACTCGTCGGCGAACGCGTCGATGTTCGGCACCACCAGGAGCAGCTCGTCGGCGTGGGGGCCGTCCAGCGTGCGGGGGATCGGCAGGTCGTACTGCCCGAGGGTCCGCTGCCCGAGGTGCCCGACCATCGAGCCGGCCGTCATCGCCAGCACCATCGGCTGGAGGGCCTGCAGCATGCCCGCGAACATGTCGGCGGCCGGGTCCTCGTCGAGGCCGGCGTCCTCGGGCGGGCTGCCCAGCGTGGCCGCGAGCCGCTCGACGAGCGGCCGATAGGCCTCGAGGCTGTCCATGACCCACCGGGTGCGGTTCACCGGGACCACGACCACCGGCCGTCCGCTCACCGAGGTGGACAGGCCCGTGACGTCCGCCACATGCAGGTCCGCCACCCGCGCGAGCTGCTCGATGCCCATGCGCTGGACGGGGTCGACGTTGCTCTCGCTGGTTCCCTCGGTGGCGACCGTGACGGCCAGCTGGCGGGCGCTGTCCCAGGCTCCGCCGGCCTGCTGGCCGAGCAACCTGGCCAGGTCACCGAGGAACGGCAGGCCCTCGAACGGGTTCCCCGCTGGACCGTCGTCTGCCACACGGGCATCGTAGGGCGATGGCATCCGGATCCGGCATCGGTGACGAGGCCGCCGCGGGCGGCGGTTCTGTGGTCGTGGTGACGGGCGCGGCGAGCGCGCTCGGACGGCGCGTGTGCGCGCTCGCCGCGGCCGATCCAGCGGTCTCCCGGGTCGTGGGCCTGGACCGGCGCTCCAGCACCGAGGTGGTGGAGGGCGTGCGCCTCCAGCAGCTCGAGCTCGCCACCGCCGACCTGAAGCGCGCCATGGAGGGCGCGGATGTGCTCGTCCACCTCGCGCAGGGGGAGGGCCTCGAGCCCGAGCCGGCGAGCGGGCGGGGCGTGGGCGACGGGCGGCTGGCCCAGCTCGTCCTCGACGCGGCGTCGGCCGTGGGCATCGAGCACGTGGTCCTCCTCTCCAGCGCGACCGCCTACGGCGCGTGGGCCAACAACCCGGTCCCGCTCACCGAGGAGGCACCGCTGCGGCCCAACCCCGGCGTGCGCTTCGCGTCCGAGAAGGCCGAGCTCGAGCGCGTCGCGGCCGACTGGCGCGACGACCACCCCGGCGCGACCGTCGCCGTCCTGCGGCCCACCGTCACCGCGGGCGACGAGGGGACGGGGTGGCTGGCCA
>DATFFY010000478.1:0-2101 GCA_035249805.1 Acidimicrobiales bacterium
GCCAGTGCCAGAGGTAGGCGCCGTAGCTGATGCGGCCCAGCTCCCGCAGCGGCCACACCTCGAGCGCTCGCACGAGCCACGGGACGCTGCGGGTCGCGACGGCGGCGACGAGGACCGTCGCCGCCGCGGAGCACAGCACGAAGCCGTACCGGTAGAGGTCGACCTCCTGTCCGTCGGCCCGCACCCAGGCGACAGCGAGCACGACCATCGCCAGAGGCGTCAGGGTGCGGAGCCCGCGGACCACGCCGTCGCCCGCGGCCCAGCTCCGTCCGCTCAGCCCGATGGCGGCGACCGCGCCGAGGAGCACCGCCGACGCCCGGGTGTCCGTGCCGTAGTACGAGCGCGAGGTGTCGCCCGCGTCGACCAGCAGCGCCATCGCGAGCGCGCTCGCCCCGGCCAGGCCCAGGGTCAGGAGCAGGAGGGTCTGCCGACCCCAGCGCCGCCGGCGGCCGAGCCACAGCCCGCCCAGGGTCGTCGCCGGCCACAGGAGGTACAGCTGCTCCTCCACGGACAGGGTCCACATGTGGCGCAGCGGCGACGGTGCGCCGAAGTCGGCCCAGTAGTCGCTTCCCGCCTCGATCGCCCGCCAGTTGGCGACGTTCCCGAGGGCGGCGAGCGCGTCGAGCCGGAAGCGGTGCAGCTCGGCCGGGTCCAACGCGATGGCGGCGTACAGCGCGGTCGCCGCCAGCACGACCAGCGCGGCGGGCAGGAGGCGACGGAGGCGGCGGCTCCAGAAGCGGGTGAGGTCGATCGTCCCCGTGCGATCCCACTCGACGAGCAGGAGCGAGGTGATGAGGAACCCCGACAGCACGAAGAACAGGTCGACGGACAGGAAGCCGCCGCCGAGGTGGCCGGCGTGGAAGAGCAGCACCCCGATGAGCGCCACCCCCCGGATGCCGTCCAGGCCGGGCAGGTAGCCCAGGCTGGCCCGCCGGTCCCTGACCGTGGCCGCGGTGAAGGCGGGGATCCGCTCGGGGGCGGCGGTGGGGCTCGTCATCGCCCGACGCGGGGACCGCGGCGGAGGATCCGGTCCCGGATGGCCCAGGTCGTGACGAGCAGCATCGCCTCGGCGACGATCCGCCCGGACATCTTCGAGGTCCCCCGGACGCGGTCGCGGAAGGTGATCGGGTGCTCGACGATCCCGCCGCCCGTGCGGGCCACCCGATAGGCCATCTCGACCTGGAACGCGTACCCGTCGGCGCGCGTGCTGGCGTAGTCGATGGCCTCGAGCGTGCTCGCCCGGAAGGCCCGGAACCCCGCGGTCGCGTCGCGCACGCCCAGCCCGAGGACCAGGTTCACGTAGCGGTTCCCGCCTCGCGACAGCAGCAGCCGGTGCCAGGGCCAGAACGGCGTCGCGCCACCGGGCACGTACCGCGAGCCGATCGCGAGCCGCGCTCCGCCGTGGGCAGAGGCGAGGAGGGTCGGGAGGTCGGACGGGTCGTGCGAGAGGTCGGCGTCCATCTCGACGAGGACGTCGTAGCCCTCGGCCAGGCCGAGCTCGAACCCGGCGCGGTACGCGCCGCCGATGCCGTTGCGGATCGGCTGTCGCAGCACGCGGATGCGGCCGAGCTCCGCGCCGACCTCCTCGGCCAGGTCCGCCGTGCGGTCGCCGCTGGCGCCGTCGACGACGAGCACGTCGGCGTCGGGCGCGACGGACCGCACCTGGCGCAGCACCGCCGCGATGTTGCTCGCCTCGTCCACCGTCGGGATGATGACGAGGGACCGGGCCGACATCGACGAGACGCTACCCGGGAGGCCCGCTGGGCCCGCGGCGGGCGACGAGCAGGACGGACAGCCCGAGCGGGAGGTCCACGCGCCGGAGCACGAACCGCTCGAACCGGGTCACCCGCGCGAGGAACCGGTTGACGCCGGGCCCGACGTAGCTGGCCTCCTCTGCGCTGCCGCGCAGGAGGCGCCGCAGCGGCGTGCGGCGGAGCAGCAGCGCGAAGGGCACGAGCCAGCTGTGGAAGTAGGTGACCCGCAGCACGTCGAGGCCGGCTGCCCGCGCCGCTTCCACGAGCGCGCGCCGCGAGTAGCGCCGCCGGTGGCCGAGGCGGACGTCGTGGTCGCTCCACGCCCAGGCGTAGGCCGGCACCGCGAC
>DATFFY010000479.1:0-2101 GCA_035249805.1 Acidimicrobiales bacterium
CCGCCCGGTCGCCCTCGACGGCGCGATGTCGATGGCGCGGCGCACGCGTGAGGTGGCTCCCCCGGTGCCCGTGGTCCAGGCCGACCTCGCCGCGCTCCCGTTCGCGCCGCGCTCGCTGGGCGGCGGATGGGCCCGAGCCACCTACGTGCACCTGCGGTCCGTCGACGTCCCCGGCGCGCTGGCCGACCTGCACCGCTGCCTGCGGGTCGGCAGCCCGGTCGAGCTGACGTTCTTCGGTGGAGACGTCGAGGGTCGCCGCCTGATCCCGGACGACGACTTCCCCGGACGCTGGTTCTCCACCTGGCGCGCCGACCACCTCCGCGACGTGCTGGTGGGCGCCGGGTTCGACGTCGACGAGATCGCGAGCGACGGCACGCCTCCCGACGTCGTCCAGCACACGGTGTGCGCGACCCGAGCCCGCACGCTGCCGGACCTCGTCCGACCTGGCCTGCGCCTGCTGGTGTGCGGGCTGAACCCCAGCCTCCACGCGGCCGATGCGGGTGTCGGCTACGTCACGCCCGGCAACCGCTTCTGGCCCGCGGCCCTCGCGGCCGGGCTCGTCTCGCGCGACCGCGACCCGTGGCACGCGCTCCACCAGCACGGCGTGGGGATGACGGACCTGGTGAAGCGGGCCACGCCGAGGGCCGCGGACCTGACGCGGGCGGAGTTCACGGAGGGCGTCGCACGGGTCGAGCGCCTCTGCCGGTGGCTCGAGCCCGGGGCCGTCGCCATCGTGGGCCTGGCCGGGTGGCGGGCCGCGGTCGACCGCTCCGCCCGTCCGGGGCCGCAGGAACGGACCCTGGGAGGCCGGCCGGTGTACGTCCTCCCGTCGACCAGCGGCCTCAACGCGGCCACACCGCTGGCCGATCTCACCGCCCACCTACGAGCCGCCGCCTGCACTTGACCGCTCGGTCAAGTAGGTTCCGACGGCATGGGACTGCGCCTCGAGCCGATCGACGAGTACCTGCACGAGCTGGGCCCCGAGCCCAACTTCAACGAGAGCATGTACTTCAACGTCTACGACCCCCGGCAGCGGGTCGGCGGGTGGTTCCGGTGCGGCAACCGCGCCAACGAGGGCTACGCGGAGATGACGGTCTGCATCTACCTGCCCGACGGCCGCGTCGCCTTCATGTTCAAGCGGCCCGACATCGCGGACAACGACGCCTTCGACGCCGGCGGCATCCGCTTCGACGTGGTGGAGCCCTTCGAGCACCTCGTGGTGTCGTACACGGGCAAGGTCGTGGTCCTCGACGAGCCGCTCCAGATGGTCGACCCGAAGGCGGCCTTCACCGACAACCCGTACGCCGAGTGCGAGGTGCGCCTCGACTACACCCGGGTCTCGGACATGTTCGGCGGCGAGCCCGACACGCCGCACGAGAAGCCCGGCGAGGAGTTCGCCCGCGGCCACTACGAGCAGCTCGTGGCGGGCAGGGGATCGATCCGCGTCGGGGACGAGGAGTGGGAGATCGACGGCTTCGGCCTGCGCGACCACTCGTGGGGCCCGCGGTACTGGCAGGCGCCCTGGTACTACCGATGGCTCACCGCGAACTTCGGGCCGGACTTCGGCTTCATGGGCTCCCGCGTCGCGCGGCGGGACGGGGAGGGTACCCGCGGCGGGTTCGTGTGGGAGGACGGGAAGCTCCACCTCTGCAACGAGCTCGAGATCGCCACCGAGTGGACCGGCGACGACAGCTACCACGAGTCGATCGCGGCGACCCTCCGCTCCGGCGACCGCGAGTGGAAGGTCACCGGCCGGGTCCTCGACCTCATCCCCCTGCGCAACCGCCGTCCGGACCCCGACGGCAACATGCTCGTCACCCGCATCTCCGAGGGCATGACCGAGTGGACCCTCGAGGACGGCCGCACGGGCTACGGCCTGTCGGAGTACCTCGACCAGATCATCGACGACCAGCCGGTGGGGCTGGCCGAGTAGCGCGGCTCAGCCGCCGTCGCCGCTGCGCTCGCGGCTCTCCCGCTCGGCCCACGCGAACACGCCCTTCGACATCGTCGAGCGCTCCTCGGCGGCCCGACGGCCGAACACCTCGGCCCGCGCCGCGTGCACGCCGGCGTCGTCGGGCGCGGCCTGGGCCGCCAGCTCGGC
>DATFFY010000480.1:0-6664 GCA_035249805.1 Acidimicrobiales bacterium
GACCTGCGGGCCTCGCGCCCGGGTCCCGCCCGCCCCAAAGGCGCCCCCGAGAAGGTGGCCGGTGACGTCGCGCGCATGATCCGCAACGGCGCCCAGCGTCTGGTCGCCGGCGTGCTCGACTGCGAGAAGCCGGTGATCGCCGCGGTGAACGGCACGGCCGCCGGCGGCGGCGCCAACCTCGTGCTCGCCTGCGACCTCGTGGTCATGGCCGACACGGCCCGGCTGATCGAGATCTTCGTCCGGCGCGGGATCATCCCCGACGCGGGGGGCTGCTACCTCCTCCCCCGCATCGTCGGCCCGCAGCGGGCCAAGGAGCTGATGTTCCTCGGCGACGAGCTCGGCGCCGCCGACTGCGAGCGCTGGGGCATCGCCAACCGCATCGTCCCGGCCGCCGAGCTGTCCGCCACCGTCGACGAGCTGGCCGCCCGCCTGCTGGCCGCGCCGAGCAAGGCCGTGGCGATGACGAAGTGGCTCGTGAACCGGAGCTCCGAGTCGAGCCGGCACAGCGCCTTCGAGGAGGAGGCCTACGCCCAGGAGCTGGTGACCGCGACCGCCGACATGCAGGAGGGCATCAAGGCGTTCGGCGAGCGCCGTGCGCCGGACTTCAAGGGCTGGTGAACCGCAGCGGCTACGCGGCCGGGGAGGCAGCGAGGTCGTCCGGCTCGACTTCGATGAGCGGCGACGTCGCGAGGAGGACGACGCCGAGCACCAGCAGGCCGGCGAGCACGGCCTCGGGCAGCAGCCACCAGCCGCCGCGGACCTGCTCGTCGAACATGACCGCGCCGAGGATGGCGGCGGTGACGGGCGAGAGCGTGCTCGTCGCCGGCATGGAGGCGCCGAGGTGGGCGGTGTGGAACGCGCTCTGCTGGAGCAGGAAGGCGAGCGTGCTCACGACCATCCACCCCCAGATGCTCCAGTGGGAGACGATCCCGTCGACACCCTCCGCGTCGCCGATGTCCGTGACGAGCTTCAGGACGGCATCGGACACACCGAACGCGAGCCCGCCGCCGATCGCGAGCGTGACGGCCCGGCGCGTCCCCGCCGCCTGGCGGGCGACCAGCGTGACGGCCACGACCACGACCGCGATCGCCGCCATGACCACCGCCCATGGGACGGCCGGGTCGCCGAGCTCACCTTCGGTGGGGTTGGCCACGGCGAGGAAGCCCCCGACGCCGACGATGGCGGCGAGGGCGCCCCGCCACTCGCGTGGTCCGAGCCGGCGGTGGGTGCGGTTCGAGCTCACGAGCAGCGCGAAGAGCACGTTGGTCGCGGTGATGGGCTCGATGAGGACCAGCCGACCGGTCGCGATCGCCGTGGCCTGGCAGGCGAAGCCGAGGTTCGAGAGGCCGATGCCGATGAGCCATCGCTTGCGCCGGAGCAGCCGGACCACCAGCCGAGGGTCCATCACCGCGTGCTCGTCCTGCTCGGCCGCGACGAGCTGCTGGAGGGCGATCCCCGAACCGATGAGGACGGCGCCGGCGGCGGCGAAGAGGGCGGGGATCACCGCCGGGGGGTCAGAGCTCGGCCTTGCGGTACATGGTGACGACGGCAGCGCCGCCGAGGCCGAGGTTGTGCTGGAGCGCCGCGGTGACGTCGCCGTTCTGGCGGGCGTCGGCCTCGCCCCGGATCTGCCAGGTGAGCTCGCTGCACTGCGCGAGGCCGGTGGCGCCGAGGGGGTGGCCCTTGGAGATGAGGCCGCCCGACGGGTTGACCACCCACGTGCCGCCGTAGGTGACCGCGCCCTCGTGGACGAGCTCGCCGGCCCCGCCGGGCTCGCACAGCCCGAGGGCGTCGTAGGTGATGAGCTCGTTGGCGCTGAAGCAGTCGTGCAGCTCGATGACCTGCACGTCCTCCGGCCCGAGGCCGGACTCCTCGTACACCTTGCGGGCCGCGGCCTGGGTCATGTGGAAGCCGGCGATGCTCATGTCCGAGCCCTCGAAGGTGCTCTCGAAGTCGGTGGCCATCGCCTGGCCGACGATCTCGACGGCCTTCGTCTCGAGGCCGTGCTCGCGCACGAAGCGCTCGCTGGCGAGGATCGCCGCGGCGCCGCCGTCGGAGGTCGGGCAGCACTGCAGCTTCGTGAGCGGGTCGTAGACCATGGGTGCGGCGAGGATGTCCTCGAGGGAGTACTCGTCGCGGAACTGCGAGTACGGGTTGTTCACCGAGTGGCGATGGTTCTTCTCGCCGATCTTGGCGAACGTGTCGGCGGGGACGCCGTACCTCTCCATGTACTCGCGCCCGGCGTTCCCGAACACCTGGGCGGCGGGCGGCGACGCCGGCTCGAAGCCCCGGCGGCCGACCATGTCCATCAGGTGCTTGTCCATCGGGTTGGTGCGGTCCATGAAGTTCGAGCCCAGGCTGCCCTTCTGCATCTTCTCGAAGCCGAGGGCGAGGGCGCAGTCGACGACGCCGGCGCCGACCATCGAGCGGGCCAGGTAGAGCGCCGAGGACCCGGTGGAGCAGTTGTTGTTGACGTTCACGGCCGGGATGCCGCTCATGCCGAGCTCGTAGAGCGCTCGCTGACCGGACGTCGAGTCCCCGTAGCAGTACCCGATGAAGGCCTGCTGGACCTCGCCGTAGTCGATGCCCGCGTCGGCCAGCGCCTTCTGCCCCGCCTCCCGTCCCATGTCCGGGTAGTCCCACTCCTTGGAGCCGGGCTTCTCGAACTTGGTCATGCCGACCCCGATGACGAACGTGCGCTCTCCCATGGCCGGAACCTACCAGGAACGACGGTTCACGCCGTCTGGCGCGCCGCCGACATCAGGTGGTAGCGATTGCGCTGGAGCACGAAGCCGGAGGGGGGCCGATGGCCGCACAGATCCCGATCGTCGACTACCTGGTGCTGGGGGACGATCCGCACCTGGTGGCCAAGGAGTGCACCGCCTGCGGGGCGCGGTTCTTCGACCGTCGCAACGCGTGCGCGTCGTGCTTCGGCAGCGAGTTCAAGGACGTCGACGTGGCGACGAACGGCGAGCTCAAGGCCTTCACGATCGTGGCGTTCGCCGCCCCCGGCGTGCCCGTCCCGTTCGTCGCCGGGATCGTCGACTGCGACGGGACGAGCGTGCGGGGCAACGTGATCGGCACCGACCCGGACCCCGAGCACGTGCGCCTCGGGATGAAGGTGAAGCTGTCCACCTACGTGGTGGGGACCGACGATGAGGGCACCGAGGCCATCGGCTTCGGCTTCGAGCCGCTGGAGGGGTAGCGATGTCTGCTTCGGATGAGATCTGGATCCTCGGGATCAACATGACCAAGTTCGGCAAGCACCCGGACAAGGACACGGTCGACCTCGCCGCGGAGGCCGCCACCGCGGCGCTGGCCGACGCGGGCGTCACCATGAAGGACATCGGCGTGCTGGCGGCCGGCAACCTCATGGCCCAGGGCGGCCACCTCGGCCAGCAGCTGCAGAAGCAGATCGGCCAGACCGGCATCCCCGTCTACAACGTGGCCAACGCGTGCGCCACGGGCGCCACCGCGCTGCGCACGGCGATCATGGCCGTGAAGGCCGGCGAGGTCGACTACGGCCTCGCCGTGGGCGTGGAGAAGCTGGCCGGCGCCGGCCTCCTCGGAGGCGGGGCCCCGAAGAGCGACAAGAAGGTGTTCGAGCCGAAGGGCCGCTACGGCGCGGTCACCACGGTCGACGGCCGCATCGGCACCGACACCATGCCCGGCACGTTCGCCCAGATCGGGATGGAGTACGGCCACAAGTACGGCGGCACGTCCTTCGAGCTCTTCGCCAAGATCAGCGAGAAGAACCACAGCCACTCCACGCTGAACCCCCTCGCGGCCTACACGAAGAAGATGACGCTCGACGAGATCATGGGCGACATGATGATCGCCTACCCGAACACGCGGCCGATGTGCTCGGCCAACTGCGACGGCGCGGCCGCCGCGGTCGTCGTGGCCGGCTCGACGCTGAAGAAGCTCTCGAAGGAGCAGCAGAGGCGAGCGATCAAGGTGTCGGCCTCGGTCCTCACGACCGATCCGTACACCGAGTCCTGCCAGGTCCTGCCCGACGTCAACACGTTGACGCGGGCCGCGGCGAAGCAGGCCTACGAGCAGGCCGGCGTCGGCCCGAGCGACCTGGACCTCGTCGAGCTGCACGACTGCTTCGCCACCGCGGAGCTCGTGCACTACGACAACCTGATGCTGTGCGAGGAGGGCGGCGCCGTCGACTTCTTCAACAGCGGCGCGCCGTGGCGGGACGGCACCACTCCCGTCAACGTGTCCGGCGGCCTCCAGTCCAAGGGCCACCCGATCGCCGCCACGGGCATCGCCAACATCTGGGAGGTCTGCCACCACCTGCGGGGCGAGGCAGGCGATCGCCAGATCGAGGGGGCGAAGGTGGGCCTGGCCCATGTCATCGGCCTGGGCTCGGCCTGCGGCGTGCACATCCTCGAGAGGTCCGCCGCGTAGCCGGCGGACGTAGCCTGGAGGCCACGATGGCCGAGCCGTTCCGGATCCGAGGGGTCAACCACCTGGCCCTCGTGTGCCGCGACATGGCGAGGACGGTCGACTTCTACACGAACGTCCTCGGCATGCCCCTCGTCAAGACGATCGAGCTGCCCGCGGGGAACGGGCAGCACTTCTTCTTCGACATGGGCAACGGCGACTCGCTCGCGTTCTTCTGGTTCCCCGACGCCCCCGAGCCGGCCCCGGGCGTGTCCGCCCCGCAGGTCCGACCGGACCAGGGCGAGTTCCTCAGCGCGATCGGCTCGATGAACCACATCGCCTTCGACGTCGCCCCCGAGGACATCGAGGCCTACCGCGACCGTCTCCTCGCGGCCGGCGTGCCGTGCAGCGAGATCTGGAACCACGACAACAGCGAGTGGGGCCTCGCCCGGGACGTCACCGACGACGTGTTCATCCGGTCGGTGTACTTCCAGGACCCCGACGGGATCCTCCTCGAGCTCGCGGCGTGGATCCGGCGACCCACCGGAGCGCCGGACGAGGTCACCCACGAGCCCCACGGCTCGCTCAGCCCCGTCGACTAGCCACGCGGGAGCCTGCGGTAGTGGTCGAGCGCGCTCGGGTCCGCGAGCGCGTCCTTCGAGGCGACGTCCTCGGCCGGCTGCCCGAGGAGGATCCGCTTGACGGGCACCTCCAGCTTCTTGCCGGACAGCGTCCGCGGCACCACCGGCACCGCGTGCACCTCGTCGGGCACGTGGCGGGGTGACAGCGAGGTGCGCAGCTCCTTCGCGATGCGGCCCCGGAGGTCGTCGTCGAGCTCGGCCCCCGGCGCCAGCACGACGAAGAGCAGCAGCTCGCCGGGCCCGCCCTCGGCGTCGTCGAGGTGCACCACCAGGCTGTCGACCACCTCGTCGAGCCCCTCGACGACCGTGTAGAAGTCCGACGTGCCGAGCCGCACGCCGCCGCGGTTGAGGGTGGCGTCGGACCGTCCGGTGATGACGCACGAGCCGTCGGCCTCGATGGTGATCCAGTCACCGTGGTGCCAGTGACCGGGGAACCGCTCGAAGTAGGCGGCGCGGTACCGCGATCCGTCCTCGTCGCCCCAGAACCCGACGGGCATCGAGGGCAGCGGCTCGCTGAGCACGAGCTCGCCCTGCTCCCCCACCAGCGGCTCGCCCGCGGGCGACAGCGCCTCGACCTTCGCGCCCAGGCACGGCGCCGCGATCACACCGGAGCGGACGGCGAGGAGCACCGACCCGCCGACGAACGCGGAGCACACGTCCGTCCCGCCGGAGATCGACGACAGGAACACGTCGTCCCGCACCGCCTCGTAGACCCACTCGAACCCGGCGGCGGGCAGCGGCGCGCCCGTCGAGCCGATGCTGCGCAGCCGCGACAGCCCGTGGTCGGCGCCGGGCGCCAGCCCGGCCTTGCGACAGGCCATGAGGAACGGGGCGCTGGTGCCGAAGCTGGTGACGCCCTGCTCCTCGGCCATCGCCCACAGCGCGCCGAGGTCGGGGTGCCCGGGGTCGCCGTCGAAGCACACCACCGTCGCGCCGACCACGAGGCCGGACACGAGGAAGTTCCACATCATCCAGCCGGTGGTCGAGAACCAGAAGAAGCGGTCGTCGGGGCCGATGTCCTTCTGGAGGGCGAGGGCCTTCGCGTGCTCGACGAGGATGCCGCCGTGGCCGTGCACGATCGGCTTGGGCAGGCCGGTGGTGCCCGACGAGTAGAGGACGTACAACGGGTGGTCGAAGCGGAACGCGGGCGCGGCGGCGCCGCCGCCCGACTCGGCCACGAGCGCCGCCCAGGAGGTGGTGCCGGGCAGCGAGGCCTCGGGGTCGAGGTACGGGAGCAGCACGGTGGCCGCGAGGCTGGGCAGCGCCGCCTGCAGCTCGGCCACCTCGGCCCGCCGATCGACGGCCTTCGCGCCGTACCGGTACCCGTCGATCGTGAGCAGCACCTTCGGGGCGATCTGCTGGAAGCGGGCGACCACGCTGGGTGTTCCGAACTCGGGCGCGCAGGAGGCCCAGATCGCGCCGAGCTCGGCCGTCGCGAGGAACGCGACGATCGTCTCGGCGATGTTCGGGAGGTAGGCGACGACCCGGTCGCCCTCCCCGACCCCGAGGCGCTCCAGCCCGGCCCGGGCCCGCCGTACCTGGTCGACCAGGTCGGCGCCGGTCAGCCGGACCGGCTCGCGCGTCTGGGACAGGGACACGACGGCGACGTCGCCGCCGCGGGCGGCCCAGGG
>DATFFY010000481.1:0-2394 GCA_035249805.1 Acidimicrobiales bacterium
GCCAGCCCCGCCGCGGGCAGGCCCATCAAACTTCGTGAAGATCTTCACAAGCAGCGGGTAGACTGCTCGCATGACGGTCGTTCCGCGCATCGTCGTCGTGGGGGCGGGGTTCGGGGGGATCGAGGTCGCCCGCACGCTGGCCGGCCGCCCGGTCGACGTCACGCTCGTGGACCGCAACAACTTCCACACGTTCCAGCCGCTGCTCTACCAGGTGGCCACCGCCGGCTTGAACGCGGCGGACGTCGCCCACGTCGTCCGGGGCCTGTTCCACCGCCAGCCCAACGTGCGCTTCCGCCAGGGCACCGTCACCGGCGTCGACTGGGCGGCGCGGACCGTGCTGCTCGACGGGCACCCACCCCTTCCGTTCGATCACCTCGTGCTCGCCGGGGGGGCCACCGTCACCCACTTCGGCACGCCCGGCGCGGCCGAGCACGGCTTCCCGCTGTACACGCTGGCCGACGCGGTCCGCCTGCGGAACCACATCGTCGAGCGCTTCGAGGCGGCCGACGCCGACGGCGCGAACGCGGCCGACGGCGAGCTCACCTTCGTGGTCGTCGGGGGTGGCCCGACCGGCGTCGAGACCGCGGGGGCGCTCGTCGAGCTCTTCGCCATGGTCTTCCGCAAGGACTATCCCGAGCTCGACGTCAGCCGGGCCCGCGTCGTGCTCGTGGAGATGCAGGACCACCTGCTCGGTCCCTTCGGCTCACCCAGCCGTCGGCACGCGCTCGACACGCTGACGAGCCGCGGCGTCGAGGTGCGGCTCGGCGCCGCCGTCGCGGAGGTGACGCCCAAGACGGTCGTGCTCGGTGACGGAGAGGTCGTCCCGTCCCACACCCTGATCTGGGCCGCCGGGGTCAAGGCCAACCCGCTGGCCGACGCGCTCGGCCTCGAGCTCGGACGGGGCGGCCGCATCGTCGTCGACGCCGACCTGCGCGTGCCCGGGCGCGACCGGGTGTGGGCGATCGGCGACATCGCCGCGGCCACCGGGCGCGACGGTCAGCTGCTCCCGCAGCTCGCGCCGGTGGCGATGCAGGCCGGCCGCCACGTGGCCCGCCAGATCGTCCGGCTCGCGGAGGGCAAGCCCACCGAGGCGTTCCGCTACCGCGACAAGGGCACGATGGCCACGATCGGCCGGCGGGCGGCGGTGGCCGAGCTGCCCGGCGGCATCCGCCTGCGGGGGGCGCCGGCGTGGCTGGCCTGGCTCGGGCTCCACCTCGTGTTCCTGGTGGGGAAGCGCAATCGCGCCTCGGTGCTCCTGAACTGGGCGTGGAACTACCTCACGTGGGACCGCGGCCCGCGCCTCCTGTTCCGCCCCAACACAGGCGACGACGTCCCTCGGTAGGTCTCCTAGGGTGCGGCCATGCCTGCCGACGCCGAGACCATCCGCGCCACCGTCGACCGCTACACGAGCTGCTTCAGCGCGCGCGACAAGGACGCGTTCCTCGCCAACTTCGCCGACGACGCCTGGATCGAGGACCCCGTCGGCACCGACCGCCGCGAGGGCAAGGCGTCCATCGGGGCGTTCTGGGACCAGACCCAGGGCATGTCCGACTCGGTCGCGCTCGTCCGCACGGGGCCCGTGCGCGTCGCCGGCGGGGAGGCCGCGTTCCCCATGCAGGCCCGACCCACGATCGGCGACACGACGTACTGCATCGACATCATCGACGTGATGACCTTCGCCGACGACGGCACGATCACCACCATGCGGGCCTTCTGGGACCCGACGGAGATGCGCCCCTACGACTGACGCTGAACCCGGGACTAACCGGCTGCGGTCGTCCGGCCGGCCCGCAGCTCCTTGCGGAGGCAGAGGCGGAGGCCCGACCACGTGTCGTCGATGGCGCACACCTTGACGTCGACGAGCCCGGTCGGCAGGCACACCTCGCGCACGACGTCCTCCGTGATGTCGGTCGGCACGCCCGACAGGCGCTTCGGCCACGCCACCCACACGCCCCCGTCGACGTGGAGCGCCTTCATCAGCGCAGGCACCCGCTTGGCCAGGTCGCCGCGCGTCTTGTGGAACGAGACGATCACATCGCTCACACCACGCAGCGACGAACGCGGCTCGACCTCCGGCGGCAGGTCGTCGATCGCGAAGCCGTCCGGCGCGCCCAGCACCGTGAGCCGGTGCGCCGGCTTGATCCCGAGCTTCTTCGCCAGCGGTGTCCCCGAGTATCCGGCCACGCCGCCGGACCGTAGCGAGGTTCGGGGCGTGGGGGCGCCGTTTCGGGCCCCTGGTGCCCCGAACCTCAACGGACGCCGCGCTCGCGGAACATCACGCTGATCCTGGGACCGGCGAAGGCCCGCTTGGGGACGCAGTGCTCCCAGGTCCTCTGGCAGGTGCCGCCGAGCACGATGAGGTCGCCGGGCGCGAGGTCGTACCGGATCGACGGG
>DATFFY010000482.1:0-7017 GCA_035249805.1 Acidimicrobiales bacterium
GCCCGTCCCGTCCGGCTCGCGACGACCTCGACGTGGTGGTGGTGGGCGGCGACGGCCCGCGTGGCGGCAGCCGCGATCTCGGCCCAGAGGCCGGAGACGCCGTACCAGTACTCCGCCACGATCCCGACCAGCGCGGCCGCGCACGCCGTCGGCGTCTTCTCGCTGCGGTGGGCCACCTCGTCCGCGACGGAGCGATCGGTCTCGTGCCCGACGCCGGTCAGCACCGGCACGGGGCAGGCCGCGATGGCCCGGGCCACCCGCTCGTCGTCGTAGGCCTGCAGGTCCGTGCGGGCGCCGCCACCCCTGACGATGGCGACCGCATCGACGCCGGCCGCGCAGGCCTCGGCGATGCCCCGGACGATGTCGATCGGCGCGTCGTGGCCCTGCACTCGGACGTCGATCCGCACGAGGTCGAACGCGAAGCCGCTGCGCCGCAGCGTGTCGACGACGTCGGCCTCCGCGGCGCTGCCCGAGCTGGTGACGAGCCCGATCCGCAGGGGGACGAGCGGCATCGGCACCCGCCCGTTCGCCTCCAGCAGCCCTTCCTCCCGGAGGCGGGCCAGCAGCTCGGCTCGGGCCAGCTCGAGCTGCCCCAGCGTGTACGCGGGGTCGATCGCCGTCATGCGCAGCTGCAGCTGGCCGCGGGGCGCGTACCAGTCGAGCCGGCCGCGGATCCGCACCTCCGTGCCGTCGGTCATGCGCACGCCCCCGCCCGCTCGGATGAGCGCGGCGTTGACGGCGCCGCGGTTGCGGTCCGAGAGCATGACCCCGACGCACGCGTGGCCCGCCTCGTCCGGGTCGGTGAGCGTGAAGTACACGTGCCCCGACCTCGCGCGGGACAGGTCGCGTATCTCGCCCCGCACCCACACCTCGTCGCGGAAGGCGGCCCGCACGGCGTTGCCGATGCGGTCGGCGAGCTCCGTGACCGACCAGGTAGGTTCCGGGACGGCGCCGACCGCCGGGTCGTCGAACAGCGACATCTGCTCAGCGTAGGCAGGAGGGTCGGACACACCCCATGGCCCACACCGAGATCGCACCGGGCGTCGTGCAGATCGACACGCTCCTCGGCGGCTGGGCCGAGGTCACGGCCGGGTACCTGATCACCGGCACCGCCCCCGTGCTCGTGGAGACGGGCAGCCAGACCTCGGTGCCGGCACTGCTCGCCGCCCTCGACGAGCTCGGCGTGGCCGCGGAGGAGCTGGCCGGGATCGCCGTCACCCACATCCACCTCGACCACGCCGGCGGCGTGGGCGACGTCGCCGCCGCCTTTCCGAAGGCCACCGTCTACGTCCACGAGCAGGGCGCCCGCCACCTCATCGACCCCACCCGCCTCGTCGACAGCGCGGCGCTCGTCTACGGCGACCTCCTCGACTCCCTCTACGGCCGCCTCACCCCGACGGAGGCCGCCCGCGTGCACGTGCTCGAGGACGGTGAGGACGTCGTGGTCTCGTCCAACCGGCGCCTCACCACGGTCGACTCGCCCGGTCACGCCAAGCACCACCTCGCGCTGCACGACTCGGACAGCGGGCTGCTCTTCGCTGGCGACGCGGTCGGCGTGCGGCTGCCCGCCGCCGGCATCCTGCGCCCGGCCACCCCACCCCCCGACTTCGACCTCGACCAGGCGGTGACCAGCCTCCGCCGGTTCCGGGACCGGTCGCCCGCCGGGGTGGCCCTGGCCCACTACGGGCTCGTGCCGGACCCGCAGGCGACCCTCCAGGAGGCCGAGGAGACCCTGGTGCGCTGGGCCGAGGTGGCCGAGCAGGCCTGGCGGGCGGGCGAGGACATCGCCGACGCCCTCGACGCCGCCTTCGCGCAGCCGGTCCGCGACCTCGACCCCGAGGCCGCCCTGGTCCTCGACACGCTGAACGGCATCCACTCCAACGCGGCCGGCTTCCAGCGCTGGCTCGACAAAGGAGGCCACAGCCACGCGCTCGGCATCGGCGGCCACGCCGCCGGCGGACACGGGACCGGCCCGGGCCAGCACCTCCACTGACGCGGGTTGGCCCGGTCGAGCCCGAATCGTCAGACTGATCCGGTTCGCCTGCGAAGGAGCCTCCGCCATGCCTGAAGCTGTCATCGTCGCCACCGCTCGGACGCCCATCGGGCGGGCCAACAAGGGCAGCCTCACCGAGTGCCGGCCCGACGACCTGTCCGCGCACATCATCAAGGCGCTGCTCGCGAAGGTCCCGCAGCTCGACCCGCAGACGGTCGAGGACGTCATCTGGGGCTGCGGCCAGCCCGGCGGTGAGGCGGGCTACAACGTCGCCCGCGTCGCCGCCCTCCTGGCCGACCTCCCGGACGTCCCCGGGGTGACCGTCAACCGGTACTGCTCCTCGTCCCTGCAGACGATCCGCATGGCCGCCCACGCCATCAAGGCGGGGGAGGGCGACGTCTTCGTCGCCGGCGGCGTGGAGACCGTGAGCCGCTACATGAACGGCGCATCGGACACCGGCCCGCACAACCCCCTCTTCGCCGATGCCGAGGCTCGCAGCGCCGAGCGCACCAACGGCGCCGGCAGCTGGGAGCCGGTCAAGGGCCTGCCCGACATCTACATCGCGATGGGCCAGACGGCCGAGAACGTCGTCCTCGCCGAGAACGTGGGCCGCGAGGAGATGGACGAGTGGGGCAAGCGCTCGCAGGACCGCGCCGTCGCCGCGCAGGAGCGGGGCTTCTTCGACCGCGAGATCACGCCGGTCACGACGCCCTCCGGCACGGTCGTCACGAAGGACGACGGGCCCCGCGCGGGCACGACGCTCGAGAAGCTGGCCGAGCTCAAGCCCGTGTTCCGCCCCGACGGCAAGGTCACCGCGGGCAACGCCTGCCCGCTGAACGACGGCGCTGCCGCGGTCGTCGTCATGAGCGACACCAAGGCCGAGCAGCTGGGCGTGACCCCGCTGGCCCGCATCGTGGCCTCGGGCGTGTCCGGGCTGAACCCGGAGATCATGGGGCTGGGCCCGATCGAGGCGTGCCGCCAGGCCCTCGGCCGCGCCGGCATGACCATCGACCAGATCGACCTCGTCGAGATCAACGAGGCGTTCGCCGCGCAGGTGCTGCCGTCGGCGAAGCACCTCGGCATCGACCTCGAGAAGCTCAACGTCAACGGCGGCGCCATCGCCCTCGGGCACCCGTTCGGCATGACCGGCGCCCGCATCATGACCACCCTGCTCAACGGCCTCGACGACAGCGGCGGCCGCTACGGCCTCGAGTCGATGTGCGTCGGCGGCGGCCAAGGCATGGCGATGATCGTCGAGCGGCTGTAAGTCTTAGTTGACACTTAGATAAGTAATCACTTAGGGTGGGGCGTGTGGAGCTCGCCCTCAAGGCCATCGTCGAACCACGCCGCCGGGCGATCCTGCGGCTGGTGCGCGACGACGAGCTCGCGTCCGGTGAGATCGCTCGCCACTTCGACGTGTCGGGTCCGGCCATCTCGCAGCACCTGGGCGTGCTCGAGGAGGCCGGGCTCGTGAGCGTGCGAAAGGACGGGACGCGGCGGCTCTACCGGGCCCGCCGCGAGGGCATGGCCGACCTGCGGCAGTTCCTGGAGGACTTCTGGGACGACGGGCTCGACCGGCTGCGCGACGCGGCCGAGCGGGCGCAACGAGCAAAGGAGAAGAGCGATGCATGAGCTGGTCCGAGAGGTCCTGATCGACGCCACCCCGGAGACGGTCTTCCCGTTCCTCACGGAGACGGAGAAGTACCTCCAGTGGGAGGGCACCGACGGCGAGCTCGACCCACGGCCCGGCGGCATCTTCCGCGTGCTGATCGCGGGGGAGTACCAGAGCGCCGGCGAGTTCGTCGAGGTGGTGCCGAACGAGAAGGTCTCCTTCACGTTCGGCTGGGAGATGGAGGGGAACCCGATCACGCCGGGCTCCACGCTCGTGACGATCACGCTCGAGCCCGAGGGCACCAAGACACGCCTGCGGCTCGTGCACAGCGGCCTGCCCGACGAGCAGGCCGTGATCGACCACGGCGAGGGCTGGGACCACTACGCCGAGCGCCTCGCGATCGTGGCCACCGGGGGCACCGTCCCGCCGGACGTCCCCAAGGACCAGGCCGTCTCCTAAGCGGGTCGCGGCAGTCGGTACAGCACGTGCCGGCGGATGCGGTGCCCCGTCGGCACGTTCGGGTGGTCGAAGTCCTCGGCAGGATCGTGGGTCATGCCGAGCTTCTGCATCACGCGCTGCGAGCTCGCGTTCGTCGTCGAGGTGAACGACACGATCTCGTCGAGGCCGAGCCGCTCGAAGCCGTCGGCCACCGCGGCCCGGGCGGCCTCGGGCGCGTAGCCCCTGCCCCAGGCGTGCTGCGCGAGCCGCCAGCCGACCTCGACGGCCGGCGTGAAGGGGGCCTCGAACGCCGCGGGCCACAGGCCCGTGTAGCCGATGAACCGCCCCGTCCCGAGCACCTCGAGCGCCCACAGGCCGTAGGCGTGGTCCTGGAAGCAGGCGGCGATGCGATCGACGAACGCATCGCTCTCTGCCCGCGTGAGGGTCGACGGGAAGTGCTCCATGACCACGGGGTCCGCGTTGAGCACGGCGAAGGGCTCCCGGTCGGCGGCGCGCCAGCGGCGCAGCAGGAGCCGTCCGGTCCGCAGCTCGTCGGGCGCGGCGTCCGGCATGCGGCGGTCAGCCCGTGCCGTAGACCGGGGCCGGGTCCGGGGCCTCGGCGAGCAGCTCGGCGATGACCGGGCCGAGCTCGGCCGGCTCCCAGCGGGCGCCCTTGTCGCGAGTCGGGCCGTGCTGCCAGCCCGTGGCCAGGCCGACCTTGCCACCCTCGACCTCGAACATGCGGCCGGTGACGCCGGCCGACTCGGTCGACACGAGCCAGGCCACGAGCGGGGCGATGTTCTCCGGGGCCATCGCGTCGAACGCCCCCGCGTCGACGGCGGCCATCATGTCGGTGAAGACGCCCTCGGTCATCCGGGTGCGGGCCGCGGGGCACAGCGCGTTGGCGGTGACGCCGTAGCGGCCGAGCTCGGCCGCCTGCACGAGCGTCAGGGTGGCGATGCCGCCCTTGGCCGCGGAGTACGCGGCCTGCCCGACCGACCCGAGGATGCCGGCGCCCGAGCTCGTGTTGACGATGCGGGCGTCGACGGCCTGCCCGGCCTTGGCCTGGTCGCGCCAGTGCGCGGCGGCGTGCCGGGCCACGCAGAAGTGGCCCTTGAGGTGGACCCGCACGACGGCGTCCCACTCGTCCTCGCCGGCGTTGGCGAACATGCGGTCGCGCACGAACCCGGCGTTGTTGACGACGGCGTGCAGGTCGCCGAAGGCGTCGATCGCGCTCTGCACGAGGCGCCCCGCCCCCTCCCAGTCGGCGACGTCGTCGCCGTTGGCGACGGCCTCGCCTCCCCCGGCCCGGATCTCCTCGACGACCTCGCCGGCCGGGCCGGTGCCCCCGCCGGATCCGTCGAGCTCGCAGCCGAGGTCGTTGACGACGACTCGAGCCCCCTGGCGGGCGAGCTCGAGGGCGTGGGCCCGTCCGATGCCCCGCCCGGACCCGGTGACGATGACGATGCGCCCCTCGCAGATGCCGGCCATGGCGACAGCATGGCAGGATCTGACGGTCCATCAGAAACCATCGAACTCGCGACGGAGGGCGTACACATCTGTACGGCTGGCGTCGCGAGAACCAGGGGTTGAGGCGGCCGCATGCGGTACGGGATCACGATGTTCGCGACCGACGTCAGCATCGACGTCGTCGAGCTGGCCCGCGAGGCCGAGGGGCGCGGTCTCGAGTCGCTCTGGCTGCCCGAGCACACGCACATCCCGGTCAGCCGCCGGACCCCGCCGCCGACCGGCGACGCCGAGCTGCGCGAGGAGTACAAGCGGAGCCTCGACCCGCTCGTCGCCCTCGGCGCGGTGGCGACGGCCACGGAGCGGATGCGGCTGGGGACCGGCATCCTGCTGCCGGCGCAGCGCGAGCCCATCGTGACCGCGAAGGCCGTCGCCACCCTCGACCACCTGAGCGGTGGGCGGGTGGCGCTCGGGGTGGGCTTCGGCTGGAACGAGGACGAGATCGAGCACCACGGCGTGGCCATGCGCGAGCGCCGGGCCGTCGCCCGGGAGCGGGTGCTGGCGATGCAGGCGCTGTGGGCCGAGGACGAGGCCGGGTTCGACGGCGAGCACGTGCGCTTCTCGCCGTCGTGGTCGTGGCCCAAGCCGGTGCGGCGCCGCGTGCCGGTGCTGCTGGGCGGCGCGCCCGGCCCGAAGCTCTTCGCCCACATCGCCGAGTACGGCGACGGCTGGATCCCGATCGGCGGCCGGGGGCTCACCGACGCCGTCCCGGAGCTGCGGCGAGTGGTCGAGGAGGCCGGGCGCGACGCGGACGGCCTGGAGATCATCCCGTTCGGCTCGGTGCCCGATCCGGGCAAGCTCGACCACTTCGAGCGCATCGGGGTGACCGAGTGCGTCTTCCGCATCCCGAGCTGGCCCAGGGATCGGGTGCTTCCCCTCCTGGACGAGCAAGCCGCCCTGATCGCGAGCCGCGCCTGAGGACCCGCGCCCCGTTGAGCCGAGCGCCGAAGGCGCCCCACGACCGGAGCGAGCGTCAGCTCAGGGGACGAGGACGACCTTCCCGGCGACCTTGCGGTCCTGCAGGTCGGTGAGCGCCCGCACCACGTCGGCGAGGGGATAGGGCGTCGGCTCCACCGGGTGGAGCGCACCGGAGCCGGCCAGCTGCATGAGCTCGGCCAGCAGGGCCTGGTTGCCGGCCGGGTCGCGGAGGGTCCACGCGCCCCAGTCGATGCCGACGAGCGTCCGGTTGTTCAGCAGCACCTGGTTGACCGGCAGGCGGGGGATCTCGCCGCCGGCGAAGCCGATCACGAGGTAGCGGCCCATCCAGCCGAGCGCCCGCAGGGCGGGGTCGGCGAACCGGTCTCCCACGGGGTCGACGACGACGTCGACGCCGCCGCCGGAGATCTCCCGGGCCCGTGCCTTCAGGTCCTCGTCCTCGTAGGCGATCGTCGCCTCCGCACCGGCCGCGGTGGCGGCGGCCAGCTTGTCCGGCGTCGACGCCGCCGCG
>DATFFY010000483.1:0-2698 GCA_035249805.1 Acidimicrobiales bacterium
GGACACGAGGATCCGCCAGCGGTTCGGCATGTCCCGGTTGAGCCAGCACAGCACCTCGCGCAGCGCCGCGGTGTGGTCCTGCAGCTCCTGGAGGGCGATGACGTCGAACCGCTCGAGGATCGTCGCGATGAACAGCAGCGAGCGCAGGTCGCGCTTCGGCGTGTCGTCCGCCGTCGACTTCCACTTCGCCGTGAACCGCCCGAGCTCGCGGAGGTTCCACGTGGCGATGAGCACGGCGTCGCCCGTCTTGGCCGGGACGCCGCCGGCGGCCACCGGCTGGTCGAGGGCGTGCTCGAGCACCTCGAGGTGGTCCCGCACGTACGCGGGCGGTTGCTGCAGCAGGTTCGGCACGGCCCACCCCCTCGGCTCGCCATGCCCGGCGCCGCCGATCGTAGGCCCGCCCATGGCATCAAGCGCTCGTGTTTGTCTAGTCCCACTTGAGGTTGCCATCTAGGGGACCTAGAGGTATTCTCCGATGAAGCGCGCGGAGCTCATGAAGCGTCTCCGGAAGCTGGCCAAGGCGACCGACGTCGAGCTCACCTTCGTGCGCGAAGGAGCCAACCACGAGCTGTGGGAGTTCGGTTCGTTCCGATGCGTGATCCCACGGCACAACGAGATCAACGAGATCACGGCAAACGGGATCCTGAAGGCGTGTGAGGAGAGCGAGCGATGAGGAGGCCGAACCTCTACCAAGTGCGGGCCGAGCGATCCGGCAGCTGGTGGGCCCTCACGGTCGCTGAGATCCCCGGTCTGTTCTCGCAGTGCCGGCGCTTCCGGGAGGCCGAGGGCGTGGCCCGAGAGGCCATTGCGCTGTACCTCGATGTCGACCCTGATCCGGAGCGCATCGTCCCGGTGGTGACGGCGGTCCTCGGTGACGTGCTCGACAAGAAGGTCCGGGAACGTCAGGCGCTCGTGCAGACCGTCGAGGAGTTACAGCTCGAGCTCGGCGCGGCATCGACCGAGGTCGTCCGCGACATGGCTGATCTTGGGCTCACGCAGCGTGATGCGGCTGACGTCCTGGGCATCTCGTTCCAGCGAGTCGGTCAGCTGTGGCCCCGGTGAGCCTGCCTCTCAGGCGGTGTGCTTCTCCAGCCATGTGATCAACGGCTTGGCCGCTTGAAACGTGGCGACGACTCGATCCTTCGCCTTCTTGGTGCCGAGCCAGGCGCCGACCTCCCAGCCCTTGGACATCGTGATGCCCTTCCAGCGCAGCAGGTCGATGCGGGGGTGGTCCTTCTCGTAGCCCTTCGGCGCGGTCTTGAGCTCCTCGCGGGCGCCGACGTCGTACTTGGCCTTCCGCAGCGTGGCGACGATCGCCTCGAGCTCCTTGCCGGAGCGGTCGGCGGCCACCGCCTCGCGGAAGCGGGCCAGCTGGGCCGGCTCGGGCGTGTAGAGGCCGGCGCCGGCGAACAACCCCTCCGAGGAGAAGGACACGTAGCCGCCCGGGAGGATCGCCGCGCAGTTGACCTTGTACGGGGACTTGTCCTTGCTGAAGCGGGTGTCGCGGTTGGGCCGGAAGATGCGGCCCTCCCCGAACTCCTTCGCCAGCTCGGCCAGCAGCGCCTCCATGGGGGCCTTCACGCACTCGTCGTAGGTGGCCCTGTTGGCGTGCCAGTAGGTCCGTGAGTTGTCGGCCTCGAGCCCCTCGTAGAACTCGACCGCCTCGACCGGCCACCCGGTGAACGCCATGCCCCACGTCTAGCGCAGACGTAGGGTCCCGGCATGCGCTACCGGCACCTTCCTCGGTTCCTCGTCGGCATGGTCGTGGCGGGGTCGCTCGCCGCGTGCGGGCTGCCCGGCGGTGGGGAGCCGCGGGCGGTCCTCGTCATCACGCCGCCGGTGCAGGTGTGGGACCTGCCGGCCGAAGGCAGCGCCGAGGTGACGGAGTCCCTCACCGTCAAGAACATCGGGTCGGCCCCGTCCGGCCCGATCAACATCGACACGTCGGAGGACTCCGACGACTTCCACATCGGGAGCCCCGGTGGCGACTGCGGCGGGCAGCCCAACCTCCTGCCCGGGGAGTCGTGCGAGCTGCGCCTCACCTTCGTGGGCCATGAGCCCGACGACGGCGCCGCCGCCCAGGTCCGCGTCTTCGGCGACGACTCCGGCGACGTCACGGCCAACCTCTTCGTCGTCTAGCCCCGAGGACCGTCAGGCCAGCGACGCGTGGCGGGCCAGGTGGCGCTCGCGGGCCCACAGGAACAGCGGGAACGTGCACGCGAACGCGGTGACGAACGACAGCGCCACGTAGATCCAGGGGCTGCGCATGCCGAGTCGGCCGCCCTCCACCAGCATGAACACGCACGCGGCGGCGAAGGCGATCAGCCCGTCGCTTGCGAGCGAGGACGACGCCGAGTTGGCGAACGCCGCTTCGAGGAACCCGTCGACGGTGTGGTCGAAGTCGCCCGCGAGCCACTGGACGTTGAAGTACCCCGTGGCCACCAGCCCGACGGCGGCGAGGGCGAGGTAGACGGTGCTCCGGACCTTGGTGTCGAACATGCCCTGCACGGTACGGCCGCGGGCCTGGCCGTGGGGTAGCGACGCCGGGCACGGGGTAAGGCCACGGCCGCGGGTGGGTGACAACCGCGGAGGTCGGGACATGGTCGACGTCGGGGCCCGGGTGGCCGTCGAGTCCGAGAAGGTGGGCCGCGAGCCCCGCAGCGGCATCGTGACCGGGGTGTCCGGTGAGATGGTGCAG
>DATFFY010000484.1:0-3262 GCA_035249805.1 Acidimicrobiales bacterium
GTCGGCGTCCCAACCGGCCGCCGCCTTCCCGTGCCGGACGAGGTGGAGCCGCGCCACGTCAGCCGGAGATGCCGTCGAGGATGTCCGCGACCTTGTCGCCGCCGGGCTCGCGGCTGCGATCGATGTACCACTCCCACCCGAACGACGCCTCGAACGCCTCGTCGGGCATGGTCAGGAAGAACGACGTCTCCGCGATCTGGCTCCCGTGGGCCGCCATCGACGCCCGCTTCTCGGCCAGGACGTCGCGCACGTCGATGCCGTGCGTGATCTCGTCCTCCGGGGTGCCGAAGGTGGAGTCCTCGCCCACGTCGGGGACCCCGTCGTCGGGGATGTGGCCCCGCTGCTTCCCGAGCTCGATGACCCGCCGCAGGTGGTCGCGGTTCATCGTCGCCTCGAGCACCACCGGGGTGCCCGCCAGCTCCGCCGCCCGCACACCCACGCGGTGCACCTGCACGTGGTCCGGGTGCCCGTACGCGCCGTTGGGGTCGTAGATCGTGACCACGTCGGCCTGCTCCTCCTCGAGCAGGTCGGCCAGGCGCTTGGCCGCGACCTCGACGTCCGCTGTCCAGAACGAGCCGACGAGCTCGTTCTCGGGTGTGCCGGCCATCCCCGAGTCGACGAAGTCGAGGAAGGCCACCCGCTGCGCGCCGAGCACCTCGGCCGAGCGGAAGCACTCGAGCTCGCGCCGCGCGGCCAGCGTCTCGCCCGGATCGAGGAAGCCGTCCGCCACCTCACCGTGCTCGCCGCGCGTCGCGAAGACGAGCACCGTCCGGTGTCCCGCCCGCGCCGCCTTCACGAGCGTGCCGGCCGTCTGGATCGACTCGTCGTCCGGGTGGGCGTGGAACGAGACGATCGTGGCCATGGGTCAGGCGACGGCGCCCGCGTCGCGCAGCTTCGCGATGCGGTCGGCGTCGAAGCCCCACTCGGCGAGGACCTCGTCGGTGTGCTGCCCAGCGTGCGATGGCGGCCGCACGATCTCGGGCGCGGTGCGCGAGAAGCGCGGGGCGGGCGCGGGCTGCACGACGCCGTCGCGCTCGATGAAGGTCCCGCGGTGCACGTTGTGCGGGTGGTGGGGGGCCTCCCCCATCCCGAGCACGGGAGCAAAGCAGACGTCGCTGCCCTCCATGACCTCGCACCACTCGTCGCGGGTCTTGGTGCGGAAGATCGCGGCGAGCCGCTCCTTCATCGCCGGCCACTGCGTGCGGTCCATCTGCCAGGGCAGCTCCTCGCCCTCGAGGCCGGTGAGGCGCAGGAGCTCGGCGTAGAACTGCGGCTCGATCGAGCCGATGGACACGTACCTGCCGTCGGCCGTCTCGTAGACGTCGTAGAAGTGCGCCCCCGTGTCCAGCATGTTGCTGCCCCGCTCGTCCTCCCAGATCCCCATGGCCCGGAAGGAGTGGATCATCGTGGCGAGCACGGCGGCCCCATCGACCATGGCCGCGTCGACGACCTGGCCCTCGCCAGTGCGCTGCGCGTGCACCAGTCCGGCGACGAGGCCGAAGGCCAGCAGCATGCCGCCTCCGCCGAAGTCACCGATCAGGTTCAGAGGCGGGACCGGGGGCCCGCCCTTGTTGCCGATGGGGTCGAGCGATCCGGCCAGGGCGATGTAGTTGATGTCGTGCCCGGCCGTCGGCGCGTAGGGGCCGTCCTGTCCCCAGCCGGTCATGCGCCCGTAGACGAGGCGCGGGTTGCGGGCGAGGGCGGCGTCGGGGCCGAGGCCGAGGCGCTCCATCACGCCCGGCCGGAAGCCCTCGATGAGCGCGTCGGCCGACTCGATCAGCGACAGCACCGTCTCCACGCCGTCGGGGTGCTTGAGGTCGACGGCGATGGAGCGCCGGCCGCGGTTGAGGACGTCGGCCGGGGGGCTCGCGGGGTCGCCGCCGCTCACGTTCTGGGCGCGGTCGACGCGGACCACGTCCGCGCCCATGTCCGCCAGCATCATGGCGCAGAAGGGGCCGGGACCGATGCCCGCGATCTCGATGACCTTGGTGCCTGCGAGGGGTCCGGGCATGGTTGCTCCGAGGGTCAGGCCGGAGAGGCGGCGGTGCGGGCGACGAGCGCGGTGATGGCGTCGACGATCTGCGGGAGGAGGGGCAGGGGCAGGTCGTGGCCCATGCCAGGGATCATCAGCAGGGTGGCCCCGGGGACGAGCGCGGCCGTGCGCTCCCCACCGCTCGGCGTGACGAGCGGGTCGGCGTCGCCGTGGATGACGAGGGTGGGCACGTCGAGGGTGCGGAGGCCGTCGGCCCTCGACCCGGACGCGACGATGGCGAGCAGCTGCCGGGCGGTGCCGGCCGGGTTGAAGCAGCGGTCGTACGCGGCGCCCGCGTGGGCGCGGGTGCGCTCCTCGTCGTACAGGCCGGGGCTGCCGATCACCTGCCAGCTGGCCAACGATGCCTCGATCGCCTCCTCGCGGGTCGTGGGCGCCGGCCGCAGCAGCATCTGCATCGCCTCGGGCGTCGGCTGCCCGTACTCGGGCTCACCGGTCATCGACATGATCGAGGTGAGCGTGCGCACGCGGGTCGGGTGCTCGATGGCGATGGCCTGGGCGATCATCCCGCCCATCGACGCTCCCACGACGTGGGCGGACTCGATCCCGAGGGCGTCGAGCAGCCCGACGGCATCGGCGGCCATGTCGGTCAGGCGGTAGGCCACCGCCACCGGCTCGCCCTGCGCCGCGGCGGCGAAGGTGGAGAGGAAGTCGCCACCGACGTCGGCGAGCTTCGTGGAGCGCCCGACGTCGCGGTTGTCGTAGCGGATCACGTGGAAGCCGCGGTCGACCAGCGCCTCGCACAGCTCGACGGGCCACAGGATCATCTGCGCCCCGAGCCCCATCACGAGGAGGAGCGGTTCGTCGCCCGGATCGCCGAACGTCTCGTAGCAGAGCTCGATCCCGTCGGCCGTCGTCACCATCTGCTCCCCAGGCATCGGCTCATCCTGACGGCCCTTGACCGGGTGGTCAATCCCGGCTCGGTGGCTAGGTTCGGCGCCCGTGCCGGACGTGCGCGCGCTCGCCCCGGGGCGGGTCAACCTCATGGGCGACCACACCGACCAGACCGGTGGCCGGGTGCTGCCCGTCGCCGTCGACCTCGGGACGCGGGTCGAGGGCAACGCGACCGGCGACGCCGTCGTGCTGCGGTCGGCCTGGGATGGCGGCGAGGTGCGCGTGCCCCTGGCCGGGCCCGAACCGGCTCGCCAGCGGGGATGGGGGCGCTACGTCGCCGCCGTCGTCGCGGAGCTTCGCCCGGCGACCGGCTTCCAC
>DATFFY010000485.1:0-10310 GCA_035249805.1 Acidimicrobiales bacterium
CCTCGTGGGCGCCCACCACTCCCGAGTGGGTTGAGGAAGGGCGGACCGCCACCTGAGAGACTGCCGTCGTGGACTTCGACGAGCGCGACACCCACCGCGAGATCCGGGAGGGGGTCCGGCGGGTGTGCAGCAAGCACCCCGATGCGTACTGGCGGGACCTCGACGAGCGCCACGAGTTCCCCTGGGCGTTCTACGAGGCGATGGCCGAAGGCGGCTGGATCGGCATCGCGATGCCCGAGGAGTTCGGCGGCGGGGGGCAGGGGATCACCGAGGCCTCGCTCGTGCTCGAGGAGGTGGCCGCCTCCGGCGCCGCGATGAACGGCTGCAGCGCGCTGCACACCTCGATGTTCGGCATGAACCCGGTCGTGAAGCACGGCAGCGACGACCTGCGGTCCCGCTACCTCGCCGACGTCGTGGCGGGGAAGCTGCACGTCGCCTTCGGCGTCACCGAACCCGACGCCGGCACCGACACGACGAACATCAAGACGAAGGCCACCCTCGACGGCGACAGCTACGTCGTGCGGGGCCGCAAGGTCTGGATGACCAAGGCCGCCTTCTGCCAGAAGACCCTCCTGCTCGTGCGGACCACGCCCCTGGAGGAGGTGACCCGCAAGACCGAGGGCCTCACGCTGCTGCTGGCCGACCTCCAGGTCCCCGAGGTCACGATCACCCCGATCCCCAAGACGGGGCGCAACGCGGTCGTGTCCTGCGAGGTGGTGTTCGACGACCTGCGGGTGCCGGTGGCCGACCGGGTGGGGGAGGAGGGCAAGGGCTTCGCCTACCTGCTCGACGGCCTCAACCCCGAGCGGATCCTGATCGCGGCGGAGGCGCTCGGCATCGGGCGGGTCGCCATCGAGCGGGCCGTCGCGTACGCCAACGAGCGCATCGTCTACGGCCACCCGATCGGCCGGAACCAGGGGATCGCGTTCCCGCTGGCCGAGGCCTACGCCCGGCTCCACGCCGCGAGCCTCGTGGTGCGGGAGGCGGGCTGGCGCTACGACAACGGCCTGCCCTGCGGGGAGCAGGCCAACCTCGCGAAGTTCCTCGCCGCCGACGCCGCCTTCACCGCGGCCGACCAGGCGATGCAGACCCACGGCGGCTTCGGCTACGCCACCGAGTACGACATCGAGCGCTACTGGAAGGAGGCCCGGCTGATGCGGCTCGCGCCGGTCCCGCAGGAGATGGTCCTGAACTTCGTGGCCGAGCACGTCCTCGGCCTCCCCCGCTCCTACGGCTTTCCATCGTGAGCGGCGTGAAGGCCACCGCGGCGGTGCTGCGGGCGGCGGACCAGCCGTACTCGATCGAGGAGGTGGAGCTGGGCGAGCCGCGGCCCGACGAGCTCCTCGTGCGCGTCGTCGCCACCGGGATGTGCCACACCGACCTGCTGCCGCGGGGCGAGGCGACGATCTCGCCCCCGCCGATCATCTGCGGCCACGAGGGCGCAGGTGTGGTGGAGGCCGTGGGCGCCGACGTGACCGGCGTCCAGGTCGGTGACCACGTCGTGCTGTCCTTCGAGTCCTGCGGGGCGTGCGAGGCCTGCCTGGCCCGGCGGCCGTTCGCCTGCGAGGAGTTCTTCGTCCGCAACCTGCTCGGCCGGCGGGCCGACTTCACGACGGCGGCCACCGACGCCGACGGCAACGAGATCCCGTCGCGCTGGTTCGGCCAGTCGTCGTTCGCCACCCACGCCATCGCCACCGCCCGCAACGCGGTGGTCGTCGACGAGTCGCTGCCCCTCGAGCTGCTGGGGCCGCTCGGCTGCGGCCTCATCACCGGTGCCGGGACGGTGCTCAACGCGCTCGACGTGGAGGCGGGGCGCAGCCTCGTCGTGTTCGGCGTCGGGGCCGTGGGCCTCGCCGCGCTCATGGCCGGCGTCGCCAACGGGGCCGACCCCATCGTGGCCGTCGACCTCTTCGACAACCGCCTCGAGCTGGCCCGCGAGCTGGGGGCCACGCACACGGTGCGGGGCGACGACCCCGCGCTCCTCGAGCGGCTCCAGGAGATCACCGGCGCCGGCGCGCACTACTCGGTCGACACCACCGGCGTGCCCGCGGTGTCCCGCAACGCGATGGCCTGCCTGCGCCTCGGCGGCACCGGCGCGCTCCTCGGCGCCCAGGTGGCCGACCTCGTGCTCGACGTGCTCGCGGTGGTGGGCAAGCGAGCGGTGTGGGTGCTCGAAGGGGATGCCGACCCGCACGAGCTGATCCCGCGCCTGATCGGGCTGTGGCAGGCCGGCCGGTTCCCGTTCGACCGCCTCGTCCAGGAGTTCCCGCTCGCGGACATCGACAAGGCCGAGGCCGCGTCGCTGTCCGGCGCGGTCGTGAAGCCCGTCCTGCGGATGCCATAGCCGCCGATCAGCCGGCTCGGCGCTGCAGCGCCTCCTGCGTGGCCTTGTCGGCGGGGAAGAAGGCCTCGATCGAGAGCTCGGCGAGGGTGACGTCGAGCGCGGTGCCGAAGGTGGCGATCGTGCTGAACAGCGAGAGCTCGCTGCCGTCGGCCATCCCGAGCCGGATCGGGAGGAAGAGGAGCTGGGCGGGGTCGGTGAGCACCGTCGAGCCGCGCTCCACGCCGGGGTAGCCCTTGATCTCGCCGAGCAGCACGGCGAGCTCGCCGCTGCCGCTCAGGGCCACGTCGCGCGACAGCTGCGTGACGAGGTGGGCGCTGTACTCGCCGAAGTTGCGCACGCGGGGGGCGAGGCCCTTCGGGTGCAGGCCGAGGCGGTAGGCGTTGATGGGCGGTTGGAGGAGCTCGGGGTCGACGCCCTCGGTGAAGATCGACAGCGCGGGGCCGTTGGCGGTGACGATGTCCCACCTCCGGTCGACGATGACGGCCGGGTACGGCTCGTGGCCGGCCAGCACCTGGTCGAGCGCGTCGCGCACGGGATCCATCGCCTCGTCCTCCAGCGGCCGTTCGGGGAAGGCCGGCGCGTAGCCCGCCGCGAGCAGCAGGGAGTTGCGCTCGCGCAGCGGCACCTCGAGGTGCTCGGCCAGGTGGAGCAGCAGCTCGCGGCTCGGCCGCGACCGGCCCGTCTCCACGAAGCTCAGGTGGCGGGCGGAGACCTCGGCCTCGTTGGACAGGTCGAGCTGGCTGAGGCGGCGGCGCTGCCGCCACCCCCGCAGCAGGTCCCCGACCCCGATCGGGGGCGACAAGGTGCTCATGCGACGACCGTACCGACAGGGACGGCCGGGGTCGCTTACCCGTCAGGTAATCGTCTCCGGCGCCCGGGCCCGTCACGGTGAGGGCATGCCCGACACCAGCACCGCCACCACACCCACCATCGTGAGCGACTACCTCGCCATGTGGCTCGAACCGGACGAGGACGTCCGCCGCGCCCACATCGAGCGGGTCTTCACCGAGGACGGCCGCCACGTCGACCCGAACGCCGACGCCCGCGGCCACGACGGCCTGGCCGAGATGATCACCGCCGTCCACGCGCAGTTCCCGGGCTTCGGGATGCGCCAGACCTCCGGTGTCGACCAGCACAACGACCAGCTGCGGTTCGGTTGGGAGCTCCTCGCCGCCGACGGCTCGACGATCCTCACCGGCATCGACGCCGGCGAGCTCGCCGAGGACGGGCGGCTCCGGCGCATCACCGGCTTCTGGGGAGATCTGCCCTGATGCTTGCTCCGGTCGCCTCGTCCTGGCCGTCGTGCTGGCCCGGGGCGAAGGGCCACTCCTCGAACTGGGTGCAGCGGCCGTCCGCGCCGAAGCGCAGCACCCACAGGTCCTTCCACCGGGACCCGTCGCCGTAGTCGACGGCGACGCGGACGACGCCCGTGTCACCGTCCACGGCCACCAGCTCGTAGCCGAGCTCGAACGCTTCGTCCGCGCCGTCCCGCCCTGCCTCCCAGAACCGCCCGATGGCGTCGAGGCCGACGATCGGCTCCTTCCAGGGCGACACGACGTACCGGGCGTCCGCCGCCTCTCGAGTGGATGAGTCCGGGATACCGGACTCATCCACTCGGCCGCGGCCCCGCCGGACCTATTCACTCGCGGGATTGCGCTGGGGTCCGGCAGCATGGGCGGCCATGACGGCGTCCTCGCAGCTGCTCCAGACCGATCGCACGAAGCTCCGTCGCAAGGCGGACCGCGGGACGTTCGACCGGGCCGCCGCCGACGCGATCCTCGACGAGGCCTACATCGCCCACGTCGGGTTCGTCGTCGACGGGGGCCCGAAGGTGCTGCCGATGACCTACGGGCGCGACGGCGACGTGCTGTACCTCCACGGCGCGGTCGGCAACGCGATGCTGCGGGCCAGCGACGACGCCGAGGTGTGCGTCACCGTCACGCTGCTCGACGGGCTGGTGCTGGCCCGCTCCGCCTTCCACCACTCGATGAACTACCGCTCGGTCGTGCTCCTCGGCACCGCCACGAGGGTGGACGACGAGGCGGAGAAGGCACGGGCCTTCGACGTGCTGGTCGAGCACGTCGTGCCCGGCCGCACCGCCGAGGCCCGCGGCGCGACCCCGAGCGAGCTGCGCCAGACGCTCGTGCTGCGGCTCCCCATCGAGGAGGGGTCGGTGAAGGTCCGGGCCGGCGACTCGCTCGACGACCCCGAGGACGTCGGCCTGGCCGTGTGGGCCGGCTCGGTGCCGCTGCGGCTCGTCGCCGCCGATCCCGTCCCGAACGCCGACTTCGACCCCTCGCTGGCCGAGCCTCCCGCCGCGGATCGGTTCGTCCGCTAGCCGGCGGACGCGGCGAGCACCTCGCGGGCCGCGTCCAGCACGGGCGCGCCCGTGTCGCTGACCACCCGAGCGAGGGCCCGGTCGAGGGTGGCCCGGTGGGTCTCGCCCCCCACCACCACGAGGTCGGTGGCGATGCGGACGGCGCCGATCACCGCGCCCTGCTCCTCCGCCCGGGCGAGCGCGGCCAGGAGGCCGGCCTCGACCTCGTCGTCAGGGCCGGCCCGCGCCCGGACCCTCAGGATCTCGCTCTCCGACGCTCTGGAGCCGGTCTCGACCACGAGCTCCCGCGCCCGGTCCGCGGCGGCGAGCGCGCCCTCCCGGTCGCCCAGCTCGAGCAGCACCCCCGCCACGCTGCCGCACATGGTCGCCGAGTGGGCCCGGACGCCGAGCGCGTGGAACATCTCCACCGACATCAGCGCGGCTGCGGCGAGCTCGGGTCCCCGCTCCGGCCCCGCTTCGGCGGCCTCCAGCGTGCGGAGCAGGATCGACCCCCAGAACAGCCACGCGTCGAACCCGTGGCGGGTCGAGAGCTCGACGACCTCCTCGGCGCACGTCCGCCCGGTCTCGCGGTCGCCGAGGTGGACGTGCATCGAGCCCTCGAGCAGGAGGACGTACCCCAGCGAGAAGGGCCCGAGCGGGAACGGCAGGCGGTCACAGCGATGCCGGGCGGCGGCCATCTGGCCAGCCGCCGCCTCCAGGTCGCCCACCCACCCCAGGGTGAGGCCGTTGTGGACGTACATCGACGCGAGCGGATCGAGGGGCATCGTCCAGGCGTCGGGGACCGACGTCTCGTCGGCCCCGATCTCGTCGATGTCGGCCACCGCCGCCTGCAGGCGACGGGCCGACTCCACGAAGCTGCCGCGGTGGAACTCGATCATGCCGAAGCCGGCCTCGTTGGTGGGCAGCATGTGGCGGCGTGAGCCTGCGGACAGCGGACGGAGCGCGGTGGACACGGTCCACGCCCGATCGAGGTCGGAGCGGTTGATGTAGTAGCCCCACACCGCGATGAGCGTTCGGTAGAGCTCGACTCCCTCCGGCTGGGAGATGCTGAGCCCGAGGCTCCCGCGCAGGTCCGCGGTGGCGTGCTCCGAGCCGAAGCCCTCGGCCGACACCGCGATGAACGCCCGCGCCAGGCGGAGGCGGACCTCCAGCCGGTCACGCTCCTCGCCGGGCGGGGCGAGGGCCACGGCCTCGAGCGCACGGTCGAAGTTGGCCCGGGCCTCCTCCAGCGAGCCCCGCTGGCGGGCGTCGTCGGCGGCGTGCTCCAGCGCGACCGCGGCGGCGGCGTGCGCACCGCTGCGCTCGTGGTGCTCGGCGATGAGCGACCAGTCCGCACCGGCGGCGATGCCCCCGGCGGTCAGGGCGTGGGCGGCCAGGGCGTGGAAGCGCTCGCGACCCGACGGTGGCTCCAGCTCGTAGGCGACGAGCCGGACGAGCTCGTGGCGGAACCGCACCGTGCGGCCGTCGCCGTGGTCGGGCTCGAGCACGCTGCCGTCCATCAGCTGGGTCAGCGCCTCGTCGAGCTCGTCGGCGGTGACACCGCTCACCCGGGCCAGCAGGTCGAGGTGGACGGTGCGCCCGATGGCGGCGGCCGCGCTGGCCACCACCCGGGACGCGCCGAGGGAGCTCAGCCGCGCGGCCAGGGGCTCGTAGAGGGCTCCGGGGATCGACCCGTCGTCGTCCGCCGGGCGGGCCGCCTCGAGGGCGGTGTCCTCCCGACGGGCCCGCACCAGCTCCTCGACGAAGAGCGGCATCCCGTCGCTGCGGCTCACGACCTCGGCCGTGACGGTGGGAGAGAGCTCGCCGTCGTGGTGGCGGATGAGCTGCACGCACTCGTCCGGCTCGAGCGGCCCGAGCTCGAGCCGCTCCGCCTCGGCGCCGAGCGCTCGATCGTCCCGGCTGGTGACGAGCACCAGCAGGCCCGGCGGGCCCGACGTCACGAGGCGGGCGACCACCCCGCGGCTCGCGTCGTCGAGCCAGTGGAGGTCCTCCACCACGACGAGCCCGGAGTGCCCGTCGAACCATCGGCACACCACCTCGTGGAGGGCGTCGGCGATCTGTCCCTCGAGCAGGCGGGCCTCCACCTCCACGGGGGCGTACCCGGCCGACGGCGTGATGCCCGCCACCGGAGCGATGAGGGGCAGGAGGTGGGAGAGGCCCTGGCGCTCCAGGTAGCGCCGCAGCGTCGAGAGCTGCTCGGAAGGGGGCCGCTCGCGGCGGACGTCGGCCCACTCGCACACGAGCTCGCGGATGGCGAACAGGCCCTGGTGGCGGTGGAACGGTGAGCCGCCGAGGTCGAGCACGATCGTCCCTCGGGGGAGCTCGTCGACGAAGGCGCCCACGAGTCGCGACTTGCCCACGCCGGCGTCGCCGACGACCACGGTGGCGAGCGGGCGGGGCGAGGCGGTCGCCTCCGTCAGGCGATCGCGCAGCGCGGCGACCTCCGCGTCGCGCCCGACCAGCGGGGTGGGCCAGCGGCGGGAGATCCGGTTGGGTCGGGGGTGCTCGGCGACGACGCGGTGGAGGCCCGGCGCGCGCTCCACGCCCTTCATCTCGCGCGCTTCGAGCGGAGAGGTGAGGATGCTGTCGGCCACCAGGTTGCGGACCTCGTCGGTGATCGCCACCGTGCCCGGCGCGGCCGCCTCCTGCACGCGGGCGGCGATGTTCACCGCCAGCCCGTAGAGCTCTTCGCTGTCGCGCTCGAGGTACACGAGGCCGCGGTGCACGCCGACGCGCGCCGTGAGCTCGTCGCCGGCGCGGGCGTGGACCTCCGGCGGCAGGTCGGCCAGCTCCCGGTGGATCGCCATCCCCGCCTTGACCGCCCGCAGCGCGTCGTCCTCGTGGGCGACCGGGTAGCCGAACACGGCCAGCATCCCGTCGCCGCGCGTGTGCACCAGGTGGCCGTCGAGCTCGTCCTCGATCACCCGTCGGCAGGCGTCCTTGTAGGCGCTCAGGACGGTCCGGTAGGTCTCCGGGTCGAGGCGTCCGGAAAGGGAGGTGGACCCGACCAGGTCGCTGAACATGATCGTGAGCCGGCGCAGCTCGTCACGGGTGGCCGTCGTGGCCGGCACCTCGTCGGCGGCAGGCAGGCCCGAGGCGCCGGTGATCGGGACGAGCGCGTCGGGGTCGATGCCGGCCGTGGCCGCGGCGGCGCGCGCGACGAGCTCGTCCAGCTCATCGTGCACCGACCGCCCGCCCTCGTGGTCCATCGGCTCCCAAACTAGGACGGGGCGGGCGCCCCGGGCCTACGGTGCCCGGACATGACCTACAAGGTGATCCAGTGGGCGACCGGGACGGTCGGCATCCACGCGGTGCCCGCCATCGTCGCCCACCCGCAGCTCGAGCTCGCCGGCCTCTGGGTCCACTCGGACAACAAGGCCGGTCAGGACGCCGGGGTGCTCTGCGGCGGCGAGCCCGTCGGGGTGGTCGCCACGCAGGACGCCGACGGCCTCCTCGCCCTGGACGCCGACTGCATCTGCTACACGGCCAGCTCGGACATCCGTCCGGGCCAGGTCGTGGAGGACCTGTGCCGGATGCTGGCCGCCGGCAGGAACGTCGTGAACACGTCGTTCGTGCCGCTGCTGTACCCGAAGGCGGCGGGCGACGGGGTCGCCGACCAGCTCGAGGCCGCCTGCAAGGAGGGCGGCACGAGCCTCTACACGTCCGGCATCGACCCCGGCTTCGGCAACGCGGGGATCACCGTGCACGCCCTCGCGCTGTGCAAGGAGGTGCACAGCGTCCGCATGATGGAGATCGTCAACTACGACACCTGGGACAACCACTTCACGCTGTTCGAGATCATGGGGTTCGGGAAGCCGGACACGTCGCAGTCGCTGCTGCTGGCCCCCGGCTCCACGACCCTCGCCTGGGGTCCCGTGCTCGAGCTGGTCGCCGCGGCGATCGGTCTCGAGCTCGAGCGCATCGAGGAGCGCCACGAGGTGCTGCTGGCCGACAAGGACGTGGAGATCGCGTCGGGCACGATCCCGAAGGGGACGATCTCGGGCATGCGCTTCGAGATCGTCGGCATCGCCGACGGGCGGGAGGCGGTGGTCGTGGAGCACGTGACCCGCATGCGCGACGAGGACGCCCCGCACTGGCCGCAGGGCCGTGGCTACCGGATCCTCGTCGAGGGCGAGCCGCACGTGAAGATCGAGCTCGAGCTGTCGTCGGACCGCGGGGACCACAACCACGCCGGGTGCCTGGCCACCGCGATGCACGTCGTCAACGCCATCCCGCACGTGGTGGAGGCCGATCCCGGCATCGTCACGATGCTCGACCTGCCGGTGTACAGCGCCCGCGTGCCGTAGCGCGCTAGGTGCCCTGCTCGGAGACCGGCGTCAGGTAGACCTGGCCGCCGGACGCGCAGTAGGGGAAGCCCCCGGCGCTCGTCCAGTGACCCGGCACGTCGTCGTCCCACTTGGCGATCGCGAAGCACACCCCCTCGCTCGTCTCGCGGGTGGCGTACTCCGGGCGGTGGTCCCAGCGCAGCGGCTGGGCCAGCACGCCGGGGAGGTCGAAGCCCCCCCGCCGCTCGAGGACCTCCTCCAGCCCCTGCCGCGTCGGCGTCGGACCCATGGCGACGAGCGCCTGGCGCAGGACCTCGCCCTGCACCCAGGCCTCGAGCGACCACTGGTGCAACGGCCGCCCCGGCTGGTAGCGGCGCATCCCGGCGTCGAAGGTGGCGATGAACGGCACCGAGGTCGCGCTGTAGGGCCGGGAGAAGCCGAAGATGTACGTGACCGGCCGGCAGGCGTCGTTGAGCGTGTCCTCGAGGGCCTCGCCGAGGGCGACCACGGTGGTGACCTTGGCCAGCGGTCGGAACCCGCGTCGTTGCATCGCGTCGCACAGGCGGATGTTGGCGCCCGGGTCCATCGTGTCGAAGATGACCTGGGCACCGGCCTCCTGCATCTGCGCGACCGCGGTGTCGAAGCTCGGGGCGGCGAAGCTCACGTTGAAGCGCTGGACGGTGAAGCCCTCGAGCTCGAGCCCCTTCTGCAGGCCGTTGGCGGCCTGGGCCGACTCGTCGATGTCGTAGCTGAACACGGCGGCCCGCCGCGCCCCCAGCTCCTCCTTGTAGAAGCGGATCGACGACGTGCCCCCCGACAGCTTGTTCCCGAAGCCCACCTGCGTGCCGTCGCGCGGATAGAACGATCCGTAGGCCGAGAAGAAGCGGGTGAACCGGTTGAACGCGTTGCCGATCGGGAACCCGATCACCGGGATGCCCGCCTCGTCGAGGTAGGTCGCGGCACCGCCGATCGACCGGGTGTTCACGGCGACGAGCGCGAACACCCGATCCCGCTCCACCAGCCGCTTCGCGCACTGGAGGGTGCGGGCGCGGTCCTCGCGGTCGTCGCAGGTGAAGAGCTCGATCGTGCGGCCCGCGATGCCGCCCTGCGCGTTGGTGTGGGCGACCCAGGCCCGGAGGCCCCAGACGGCGGGGGCGAACGCGTCGCCGAGGACCCCGTTCTCGGCCACGATCGTGCCCAGCCGGATCGTGGAGGCGGCGACGCCCACGTCCGAGGCCTGGTTGGGGCCGCGGGCCCCGCCGCCCTCGGCCGAGGCCGGACCGCCGCCGGCGACGCTCGCCCCAGCGGCCGCCTGGCTCGAGCTGCTGTCGTCGACCGGGCC
>DATFFY010000486.1:0-10587 GCA_035249805.1 Acidimicrobiales bacterium
GGCGGCCGCAGCCGCCGTCGAAGGGCCGCCGGCAAGCCTCCGCGCTCGTGCTGTCGGCGGTCGTGGCGCCGTTGGCCGGCGCGTCGCCGGTCGGCGTCGGCTACCTCGACGTCCTGTGGTCCGTGGCGATCGCGACCGTCACCGCCTACGTCGGATCCACGGCCAAGCGAGGTCCCCTCCTGTTCGGTTCGCTCATCGCGGTGGTGAGCAGTCGTTCGCTGTTCGGCGTCTCGGTGGCGATCGTCTCGGTCGTGCTCGGAGCGCTCTCCACCCGCAACCTCCGGCGACGCGCGTTCTTCGCCCGAGCGGCGGCCGCGGGGCTGATGGCGGCCAGCCTCCTGAGCTCGGGCCGCGAGCTGCCGCTGTGGTGGACGGTCGGCGCGGTCGTCGCGGCAGGCGGACCGATCCTCGTGTCCGGCTACCGCAACGCGCCGACGCACCTCCAGCGACGGATGTGGTGGGTCGGCACCGCCGTGGCGATCTTCGTCGTCGGTGCCACCGGGCTCGCGGCGCTCGGCGCGGCCACGAGCGCCCGGCACCTCGACCGTGGCACCGTCGCGCTGCAAGCCGGGCTCTCCGCGGCGCGCCTGGGAGACGCGACCGGCGCCGTGGGGCAGCTCGCCGTGGCCGAGGCCGAGCTCGGGCGCGCCGCGTCGTCCATGCAGCGCTGGGGGGCGCCGGGTCGCCTGGTGCCGATCACCGGCCAGCACGTGGCCGCGCTCTCCGATGTGCTCGATGGTGTGGCACAGGTGGCGGACCAGGCCGCTGGCGCCGCAGCAGTCGTCGCGGCGAACGACCTCAGCGTCCAGACGGGCCGGATCGACCTCCGCGCCGTCGAGGCGCTGGCGGGACCGCTCCGACGCCTGGCCCTGCGCCTGGAGGAGGTGCTCGAGGACGCACGGCGGAGCGCGAACGACCCGCTCGTGCCCCCGGTGAAGGATCGGGTGCGGCGCTTCGAGGAGCAAGCGGCCCGGGCCTGGCGCGATGCCGCGATCGGTGCAGAAGCTGCCGCCACGATGCCGCAGCTCCTGGGTGGGGACGGTCCGTCGCGGATCCTCGTCCTGTTCACGTCACCGGCAGAGGCCCGAGGGAGGTTCGGGTTCCCCGGGTCCTTCGCAGAGCTGGTCTTCACCGACGGGCGCGTCGCCCTGCGCGAGCACGGCACCACCAGTGCGGTCTTCGCCCGGCTGCGACCGGATCAGGCGGCCTTCGACATCCGCGACCCGGGGCTCGCGCCCTACGTCGCGTACGGGCCGACCCAGACCCTGCTGAGCGCAACCATCCCGCCCGACTTCCGCACCGTCGCGCGGCTCTCGGCGGAGCTCTGGCGGCAGTCGGGGCGCGAGCCGGTGGACGGCGTGGTGCGGATGGACCCTCGGTCGCTCGCGGCACTGCTCGCGTTCACGGGGCCCCTCGACCTCCCCGACGTCGCCGGACAGCTGGACGCGCGGAACCTCGAGGAGTACCTCGTCTTCGACCAGTACGTGGAGTTCGACAACCGGGTGGCGCCGCGGCGAGAGGTCCTCGACCTCGCGGGCGAGATCACGATGCGCCGGCTCCAGACCGCGGACCTGCCGCCCCCTCGGCAGCTCGTCGACGTCTTCCAGCCCCTCGTGGAGCAGGGGCGCTTCGAGGTCGTCGCGTTCGACGAGCGGGCCGGCGCCTTCCTGGACGCGATCGGCCTGAGCGGCGCGTTCGACCCACCGCCGGGGGACGGCCTCGCGGTGACCAACGTGAACGTCACCGGGAACAAGATCGACGCGTTCCTCACCCGCTCCGTGCGGTACGAGGCACAGATCTCGGACGGGCGGCTCGAGGGCACGGTGTCCGTGGAGCTGCGCAACGGGGCGCCGGCCGACGACCTACCGCTGTACGTCATCGGCTCGGCCACCCGACCACCGCTGCCGCTCGGGACCAACCGGACGACCCTCGTCGTCTACACCTCGCGCCCGGCCACCCGGGTGCTCGTCGACGGCGTGAGCACCGCGTTCCGGAGCGACCTCTCGGACGGTCGCTGGGTGCAGCAGCTGGTGGTCGAGCTCCCGCCGGGGGCCACGAAGCAGGTCGACCTGACCATCGAGGGGGACTGGTCGGGGCCCTACGAGCTGCGCATCGAGCCCGGCGGGGCCGTGCGAGCGGACCAGTACTCGGTTGAAGTCCGCCCAGATGGGCCGAGATCGGAGAAGACGGTGACGTTCAGTGGGCGCGTGAACACACCGACCGTCCTGAGGTAGCCTCTGTCAAACCTCGGGAGCGGCGGGGTACTGTCAGGGCCGGGATGGCGCGGGACGAGGAGAGCTGGTGAAGCGGATCTGTGCGGGCTTGGGCGTGGGCCTCCTGCTAGTAGGCGCAAGCTTCTTACCGACACCGGCGAGTGCGCAGGACGGGGAGGTGGACCCGGCGCAGGCCTGCCCTGCTCCGCCGGCGACCTATCCTCCGACACCGCCTCCGACGCCGGAGCCCGAGCTCGGCCTTCTCTCCGGCCAGTTCACGCAGGGCAACGGCGGCACCGTGTCGCTGGACGGCGGCGAGCCGAGCGTGGAGTACTGCGGCATCCTCTTCTCGGATCCCGTCCCCCTCGGCGTGACCACGTCGACCCCGGCGGGGATCATCACCTGGACCACCGACGACATCCCGCCGGACTTCGAGCTGAACGCCGTTCACCGCGTCGACGTGTACCGCCTCGGGACGCTCATCGACATCGTCCCGTTCTGCGTGGACCAAGCGGGCAACACCGCCACGGGCACCGCCGAGGAGCTCTCGGCCGCGTGCGGTTCCACGGGCGGGACCGATGGCACCGACGGGACGGACGGCAGCGACGGGGCCGACGGCTCCGATGGCGCTGATGGCGGCGACGGTGGCACTGGTGGCACTGGTGGGACCGGTGGGACCGGTGGGACCGGTGGGACCGGTGGGACCGGTGGGACCGGTGGCACTGGTGGGACCGGTGGCACTGGTGGGACCGGTGGCACTGGTGGGACCGGTGGCACGGGCGGCTCGACCACGGGCGGCTCGACCACCGGCGGCTCGACCACCGGCGGCTCGACCACCGGCGGCCAGAACGTGCTGGCCGGCGCCAACAACCCCGCGAAGGGTCGGTCCGATCTGCCCCGGACGGGCTGGGACTACCTGTTCCTGGTCCTGCGGACGGCCGGCGTGCTGCTCGCTGTCGGCTCCATCGCCCAGTACGAGCAGCGGCGGAGGGTGCTCCGGGCGACGACGGGCGGGCTCGCCTCCTAGGCGGGCCGCCTCAGCGCGGCGAGGCGGCCGGAGCCCTGGTGCCCGAGCACCAGCGGTGAGGGCGACACCATGAACACGAGGCCGATGAAGAACCACTGGTCTCGCGCGGTGAGGATGTTGGTGAAGAGCCAGGCCACGGCGATCGCCGCAGCCGCGCACGCGAGGCCGAGATCTCTCGGCCGCTGCCACAACGGCATGAGCAGCATGGTCAGGCCGAGGAGCATCAGCACCAGCGCGCAGATCGCGCCACCGCCGACCCACCCCTGGAAGTACACGACGTGGATGTCGACGATGTCGTTCCACCCCTCGCCGAAGATGGGGTCCTCGCCGATGTCCTGCAGGTTCTCCGAGATCAGGCCCCGCCGGGCCTCGTCGGACCCGTACGTGGTCTCGTTCCCCTCGACCAGGCGGGCGAGCGGGTTGCCGGTCGCCAGGTGCACCGCCCCCGTGGCGAGCACCATCGCGAACAGCCACGCGAACGCGATCCCGACGAGCACCGCTCGGAGGCTCCCCCGCAGCGCGAGGTAGAGGAACAGCAACACGGCCACGGCGAGGACGCCGCCACGGGAGCCCGACTGGAAGATGCCGCCGATCGCCAGGGCCCCGGCGAAGGCCCAGATCGCCTTGGGGCGCAGTGTCCTCGATCGATCGAAGAGCCAGAGCGCCCCGCCGACGCCCATGATGCAGGAGTGCCCGAGGGCGTTGGGGTGGACCGCGTAGCCGATGGAGCGGTCCTGCGCGCTCGGGCCGTAGAACGACGAGAGCCCGAGGATCGCGCAGCCGATGACGAAGGCCGTCACCAGCCTCCGGACGTTCTCGTCGTGGTCGTCGCCGCCGAAGGTGGCCACGAGCATCACTGCACCCAGGAAGCTGATCGCCGTGAAGATGAAGATCGAGCTCAGCGGCGTCCCGTTCACCAGCCCGCTGACGAGGCCCGCTCCGCAGAACGCGACGAGGAGGCCGAGGAGGAACGACACCCGGCGGATCGCCATGACCGGCCAGCCGGAGACGACCAGGTGGAGGACGCGCGCCCCCCCGGCCAGTCCGAACACGAGGTCGGCGTAGGCGATGCCCGTCCGCCCACCCAGGCCGAGGCCGCTGTTCGGGGCCAGCGCGACCCCGAGGAGCGTCAGCCAGTCCGCTACGACGCCGATCGACGTCCGGGGGCGCCGCGTCGGGGCCGCCGGGCGACCCGGACCAGGGCGGGTCTGCACGCTGGCGTGCCTCAGGCGTGCTTCGCCGCGAGCTGGTCGTACACCCAGCGGTAGGTCTGCTCCAGGCCGTGCTCGAGGGTGATCGTCGGGCTCCATCCGAGCAGCTTCTCGATGCGGGTGTTGTCGCTGTTGCGACCTCGCACGCCCTGGGGCGCGTCGAGCTTGTAGCGCCGCTCGAGCTTCACGCCGGCGATCCCCTCGACGATGTCGACGAGCTGGTTGATGGTGACGAGCTCGTCGCTGCCGACGTTGAGGGGCTCGGTGACGTCGCTCGCGGTGAGGCGGAGCGTCCCTTCGAGGCAGTCGTCGATGTAGGTGAAGCTGCGGGTCTGCTCGCCGTCGCCCCAGATCTCGATCTGGTGGTCGCCGGACTGCACCGCCTGGGCGACCTTGCGGCTGATGGCGGCGGGCGCCTTCTCGCGCCCGCCCTCCCAGGTGCCGTTCGGGCCGTAGATGTTGTGGTAGCGGGCGACCCGGGTCTTGAAGCCGTAGTCCTCCTCGAAGTGGCGGGCCATCCGCTCGCTGAAGAGCTTCTCCCAGCCGTAGCCGTCCTCGGGCATCGCCGGGTAGGCGTCCTCCTCCTTCAGGGGGATGACGTGGGGGCTCGTCTGGTGCTCCGCCGCGTACACGCAGGCGGAAGAGGAGTAGAAGAACCGGTCCACACCGGCCTTCTGGGCCTCCACCAGCATGTGCGTGGAGGTGAGGACCGAGAGCATGCACAGGGCCTTGTTGTTCTCGATGAAGCCCATGCCGCCCATGTCGGCCGCGAGGTTGAAGACCGTGTCGACCCCCTGGACGGCCTGCTCGGCGCCAGGCTGGGTCGACACGTCGACCTGACGGCTCTCGGCGTCGGGGTGCTGCTGGTACCACTCCTCGAGGGGCTTCACGTCGACGGCGCGGACCTGCACGCCCTCGGACGCGAGCCGCCGCACGAGGTGGCCGCCGATGAACCCGCCGGCGCCGGTGACGAGGGCGTGCTGCATCAGACCTTGGCCTCCCGCTCGTGGTGGACGGCCCGCTCCATGACGTCGACGAACCGGTCGGTGATCCGCTCGATGTCGAAGGCCGTCTCGGCGTGTGCTCGGGCTGCGGCTCCCATGCGTCCTCTCAGTTCCGTGCTGGATCGAAGCTCTCTGGCGGCGGCGAGGAACGAGCTCGGGTCACCAGGAGCGACCACGATCCCCGCCTCGGCTCGGGCGATTGTACGCGCACCCAGGTTGGCCTCCGGCATCGCCGCGAGGATGGGCCGCCCCGCGCAGAGGCTGGTGAGGATCTTCGAAGGGACCGAGAAGACACCGGCTTCCGCTTCGAGCAGGACGACCAGGACGTCAGCCGCGCCGAGCACGTCCGGCAGGGACTCCCAGGGCTGGAACGGCAGGAGGCGCAGGTTCGGGAGCGGATGCGCCGCGAGGCGCGCCCGCAGCCGGTCCGCACCCAGCCCCTCGGAGACGACCACCACGTCGGCGGTCGGATCGTCGGCGGCCAGGTCGAAGAGCAGGTCGGGGTTGTGCTTCAGGCCGAGGGTCCCTGCGTAGAGGTACACGAACCGGTCGTCCAGGCCGACCTCGTGCCGCCAGGCGTTGTCCCGCGGGCGGGGCGGGACCTCGTCCAGCGGGGCCCAGTTCTCGATGACGGTGCGCTTCTCCTCCGGGATGCCCCAGTCGTCCAGGATCCCGCCGAAGTCCTCGGTGATGGCCACCACGACGTCGCTGCGGCGGAGCAGCGATCGCTCGATGCCCTGCAGGACCGCGCCCAACCCACGGCCGAGGCGCGAACGCCGCGCGGCCTCCCGGGCCATCGCGATGCTGTAGAGGTCCTGGAGCCAGAACACCCACGGGATGCGCTTCCGGCCCGCCCACGACCCGAAGCGGGCCTTGGCGATCAGGGGATCGTTGCAGGACAGCACCAGGTCGGGCCGGAAGGCGCCGGCCAGGCGGGTGAACCGCCGGGCGTACCGGAGCTCGTGGACGAGCCGCCGCGAGGTGCGATAGCGCTCGAAGACGTCCCCGACGGCGATCGACGCGTACTCCGGGTTGCCGTGGTCGTCCACCACGAACGATCCCTTGCCGCTCGGGTACGACGCGCACTGGACGTGCAGCACCGCGTGGCCGCGCGCGGCCAGCGACCTCGCCAGCTCGGCCTGGAACGGGTGCCCCGAGAAGTCGTGGACGACGACGCGCATGGGGCGACGAGTCTGCCACGACCCCGACCGAGGGGCGCGGCCGGCGCGCTCGTGACGACAGGCCGCGGCTAGAGCAACGGCACAGGGGGCGGGACGCCCTCGGGCACCGTGGTGGGGGCGAGGTGGCCGCGTCGTCGCAGGTGGACGAGCGCAGGGATGCCCTGCACGAAGACGGCGACCAGGATGCTCGCCAAGAGCGGGCCCGGCGCCCCCAACGGACCGGTCAGCAGCATCGAGAGCGCCAGGTTGACGGGCAGCGCGATCAGGCAGAGCCGGGCCATCAGGCGGAGGCCGACCGGCTCCATGAGCGCCATCGCGAGGGGGAACGTCATGGCCTGGACCACCAGGGCCGCCACCATCGTGGCCGGGAGCGCGAGGCCGAGGTCGATCTGCTCGCCGCCCACGAAGCTCCCGAGCCGGTCGGCGAACGGCAGGAGCACCAGCCCGGCGATCCCGGCGACCGCGCAGAACAGCGCGAGGAGACGACCGAGGTTGGGCGGCTCGGTGCCGTCGGCGCGCGCCTTCTCGAACATCGGCCAGATCGGTTGCGCGGCGGAGGTGATGAGCGCCGGCACCGCTGCGTACAGCTGCCAGGCGATCGAGTACTCGGCGAGCTGGGACCGCGTGCCGAGGTGGCTGAGGACGAGCCGATCGCTGTGCACCATCAGCGGGACCGTGAGGTTGGTGATCAGCGCGGGCCCGGCCATCGCGCGGATGCTGGCTCCGGGGTGGCGACGGCGTGGCAGCTGGCGCAGCAGCTCCGGCCAGGGGAACCGGGTCTGGATCCAGCTGAGGAGGGCCATCCCGACGGCCACGGCGGTGAACGAGATCGCGGGCGCGACGAGGACGAACGAGCTCCCGAGGTCGAACAGCTCAGCGAGCAGGACCAGCAGGAGGATCGTGGGGGCATAGAAGCCCTGCGACAGGATGACGAGGTGGTTCTTGTTCGCGCCGAGGAGCAGTGAGGAGCCGAGCCCCGGCACGAAGCTCAGCGCGAACACGAGCAGCGCGATGCCGAACGCGGTGCCCGACGCCGCCGAGTCGCCCAGGAGGTCGGGCCACAGGCCCAGCGCGGTGATCACGAGCACGACCGCGGTGAAGCCGAAGCAGGAGAGCGTGAGGTAGCGCGCCGCGGTCAGCGCCACGCGCCGGGTCAGCGGGTCCTGGGCTCCGCGCGCCGCGACGGACGAGGTGAGGGAGGCCCCGATGCCGAGGGAGTTGAAGGGGATGAGCGCCATCGAGGACATCACGAGCACGAAGCCGTTGAACACCTCCGTGCCGTAGTGATCGAGCACGAAGTGGCTGGCGCCGAGGGTGGCCAGCGCGGTGGGGACGAGGGCCAGGCCACGTGCGATGCCGCCCTTGAGGATCGGGTGCACGGGGCCCGTGTCCTCAGCTGGTCAGGCCACCGTCGGCCACGAGGACCTGGCCGGTGATGTAGGTGTTCGCCGGGTCGGTGAGGAACAGGCAGATGCGGGCGATGTCCTCCGGCTCGCCCAGCCGCCCCACGGGCGTTCGGCGCACGATCTGCTCGAGGTTCTCCTCGGTCATGCCGTGCGTCATCTCGGTGCGGAGGTATCCGGGCGCCACCGAGTTCACGATGATGCCGCGATCGCCGAGCTCCCGCGCGAGGGCCCGGGTGAGGCCGTCGAGGCCGGCCTTGGTGGCGCTGTAGACGGCCAGGCCCCGGTAGCCGGTCTGGCCCACGATCGAGCTGACGTTGACGATGTAGCCCGGCTGGTGGTGGGCCATCATGCGCCGCACGACCGCCCGGGTGAGCGCCAGCGTGCCCTTGAGGTTGAGGTCGACGACGGTGTCGATGTCGTCGTCGCGGTACAGGGGGAGCACACCGTCGATGGCGACGCCGGCGTTGTTCACGAGCACGTCGATGTGCCCCCAGCGCTCGACGGTCGCCTTCACGAGGGCGTTGCAGTCCTCGGTCTTCGAGAGGTCGGCGGTGCGGAAGAGGAAGCGGTCGGCGAGGTCGGGGTCCTGCGACCACCGCTCGGTCTGGTCGGTCGAGGTGCGCGAGCAGGTCGCGACCCGCTCCCCGGCCGCGAGGTACGCGGCGACGATGCCGGCGCCCAGCCCACGGCTGCCGCCCGTGACGATGACCACCCTGGGCTCGGTGCGCTCGCTCACGCGCTGGTCCTCCGGTCGACCTTGCCGCCGCGCACGGCGAGCTCCTCGACGAACTTGATGCTGCGGGGCCGCATCGCGGCCGGCAGCTCCGCGCACGCGGCCCGGATGGCGTCGGCGAGCGCGTCGGTCGGCACGCCCGGTTCGGCGACCACCTCGGCCGCGACGATCGCGCCGGTGAGCCGGTTCTCGCGGCCGAACACGCGGACGAGGCGGACACCGGGCACGGCGCCGATGGTCTCCTCGACCGGCACGGGGTGCACCTTCACCCCGCCGACGTTGATGATCTCCGAGGTGCGCCCGCGGAAGAGGATGCGGTCGCCGACCAGATCCACGCGGTCGCCGGTGGGTCGCCAGTCGTCGGGGTCGACGGGGTCCTCGCCGTAGTACCCGAGCATCCCGACCTTCGACTTCACCCAGAGCTCGCCGTCGACGATCTTGACCTGCACGAGCGCGTCGTCGTCCCGCTCGAGCATCGCGGCGGGGAGGCCGGCCCGCCGATCGCGGACGGAGCCGCTGGTGCCGAACTCGTTGGCGCCGTAGATCTGGGTGATCTTCGCGTCGGGGAACGTCGCGGTGAGCTGCGCGAGCAGCGCGTCGGGCACGGCTTCGCCCCCCAGCGTGATCTGCTCGAGCTTCGGCGTCGGACCGCCGTCGGCCGCGAGCTCGGCGAGGACGAAGCGCCACCACGTGGGGGTGGCGCTGATGCCGGTGACGTCGTGGTCCCGCATCGCGGCGACCGAGTCCTTGGGGCGGCGCTCGCGCGGTGCCACGAGCGTGACGCCGAGGGCCAACATGTTCATCACGTAGTGCATGCCGGCGAACTGGTGCGGGCCGTAGGCCAGCAGCCACCGGGGGCCCGGCCGTGGCTCGAGTCGGAGCAACGACCGGAGCGCGCGGCTCCAGTCGTGGCGTGCGGCGCGGGGAAGGCCGGTCGTGCCCGTCGTGAGGATGAGGAGGGGCCTCGGGCCCGTCGGCACGGGGCGGTCGGAGGTGCTCGACGCCCCAGCGGGCGCCAGGTCCTGCACCCGCAGCACCCGGCAGTCGAGGTCGGCCAGGTCGTCCCGGTCGGTGACGAGCGTCCGGTGGTCGAAGCGCTCGAGCAGCGCCGCGATGTCCGAGGCGCTGTCCGTGCCCGCGTACTGGCACGCCTCCACCGACACGAGGGAGGCGCCCGCGAGCAGGGCGATGGCGGATGCCGCGTCCGTGGTCGCGATGGCGAACCGGTCGATGCCCTGGTCCACCAGGCCGTCGGCGATGGCCTCGGCCCAGTGCGCCATCGCCGCGTACGTGTAGGCACGGTCGTCGTCGACGACCGCTGCTCCGTCAGGCACCACGGCGGCGGCCCGGCGGAGGAGCTCGATCAAGCGGCCGCGCCCTCGTAGAACGCGAAGATCTCGCCGACCGTCTGCGGCATCTCCTCCTCTTGGAAGGGATCCGTGCCGTGGGTGTCCTCCAGCAGCGCCGACAGCTCGGCGGTCTCCAGGGAGTCGAGCCCGAGGCCCTCTGCGAAGAGCGGCATGTCGGGGCTGAGGTCCTGGGACTTCCCGACTCGCTCGAGGAACGACTGGATCGTCTCCTCCACCTCGGTGCGCGCTGGCATTGCTGGACTCCCTCCTCTGGTGCAGCGGACCGCCAACCCTAGGGTGTCGGCCTCAGTCGCGGAAGTTCGTGAACTGGAGCGGGATGCCGAAGTCGTGCTCCTTCAGCGCCGCGATCGTCGCCTGGAGGTCGTCGCGCTTCTTGCCCGTCACCCGCAGCTGCTCGCCCTGCACCTGGGACTGCACGCCCTTCAGGTTGAGGCCCTTGATG
>DATFFY010000487.1:0-8122 GCA_035249805.1 Acidimicrobiales bacterium
GATCGACGACGGCCGCGTGACCGAGGTCGGCGCGGTCGACGGACGGGGCGCCCGGGAGCTCGACGCCGACGGGCTGGTCGTCGCGCCGGGCTGGGTCGACATCCACACGCACTACGACGGGCAGGTCACCTGGGATCCGGAGATGACGCCGTCGAGCTGGCACGGCGTCACCACCGTGGTCATGGGCAACTGCGGCGTCGGGTTCGCGCCGGTCCGCCCGGGCGGCGAGTCGTTCCTCATCGAGCTCATGGAGGGCGTGGAGGACATCCCCGGCACCGCGCTGGCCGAGGGCATCGACTGGTCGTGGGAGAGCTTCCCCGAGTACCTCGACGCCCTCGAGCGAATGCCGCGGACGATCGACGTGGCCGCGCAGGTGCCCCACTGCGCGCTGCGGGCCTACGTGATGGGTGAGCGGGCCCACGACAACGACACGACGGCGGAGGAGATCGCCGAGATGTCCCGCCTCGCCGAAGAGGCGCTGCGGGCGGGCGCCTGCGGCGTGAGCACGAGCCAGACGATCCTGCACTCGTCCAAGCACGGCCTGGTGCCCGGCACGCACGCGATGCCCGAGGAGCTCGTCGCGCTCGGCGAGGCGGTGGGCCGCGCCGGTCACGGCGTGTTCCAGATCATCTCCGACCAGATCGGCATGGGCGGCCCGCGGGAGTGGCTGCTGGACCTGGTCGACCGCACGGGGATCACCGCGACGTACCCGCTGGCCCAGGCCGGCCACGCCCCGGAGGCCTTCCGCGACGCGCTGGTGGCGAGCGCGGAGGATGCCCGGGCCGGTCGTCGCATCATCCCGCAGGTGGCCAACCGGCCCACGGGGATGCTCTTCGGCCTCCAGTCCTCGCTCCACCCGTTCTTCACCCATCCGACCTATCGGGCGCTCGCCGACCGGCCCCTCGCCGAGCGGGTGGCCCGCCTGCGCGACCCCGAGGTGCGGGCGGCGCTGGTGGCCGAGGAGCCGTTCACGAAGAACCCGATCGCCCGCGGGCTCATGCAGCGCTGGGACCAGATGTTCCCGCTCGGCGATCCGCCGGAGTACGAGCCCCCGAGCTCGGCCAGCGTGGCGGCCGCGGCCGCCCGCGAGGGACGGGCGCCGCAGGAGGTCGTGCTCGACTGGCTCCTCGAGCAGGACGGCAAGGCGTTCCTGTTCGCCCCGCTGGCCAGCTACGTCCACCACAACCTCGACGCCATCCACGAGATGATCAGCGACCCGACCACGGTGCTCGGCCTGTCCGACGGCGGTGCGCACTGCGGGCTCATCTGCGACGTGAGCATGCCCACCTACCTCCTCACGCACTGGGTCAACGGGCGCACGCGCGGCGAGCGGCTGCCGCTCGAGACGGCGATCAGCCTGCAGACCTCGCGCACCGCGGCGGCCTACGGGTTCACCGACCGCGGGGTCCTCGCGCCGGGCAAGCGGGCCGACGTGAACCTGATCGACCTCGACGGCATGCACCTCCACGCGCCGGAGATGGTCCACGACCTGCCCGCGGGCGGGCGCCGCCTCGTCCAGCGGGCCGATGGCTACGTCGCCACGCTCGTGGCCGGCCAGGTGACCTTCGAGCGGGGCGAGCCAACCGGCGAGCGACCGGGCCACCTCGTCCGCTTCGGCTGAGCTCATGGTTGCCTCCCGGCGACCGGCGAAGCCGGCTCGCCTCCGGCGGGCACGGGGTCTGGCCCGTTGAACCGGAACTGGCCGGCGGTCGCGGTGGGCGCGATCCGCTGCGCGTCCGGCGTGTCGTTCCTCGTGTCGCCCGACGCGGCCGACCGCCTCTGGGGGGGCGAGCCCGACGACAGCCCGAAGGCCGCGCTGCTCCTCCGCTCGATGGGCTACCGGGACGCCCTCGTCGGCGGGATGCTCCTGCGGGCCGGCTGGCGGGGCGACCCCACTGCCGCGGGCTGGTTCCTGGCCAGCGGCGGCGCGGATGCCGCGGACCTGCTCGGTGGCCTGTCGGTCCACGACGAGATGTCCACCCGCGCCAAGCAGATCGGTCTCGGCGGCGCCGCGGTCGGCATCGCCGTGGGCCTGCTCGGGGCCGCCTGGTCGGCTCGCCGCCGCTGACGAGCGGTCAGCTCTTGGGGAGGTCCCGCCAGGGCGCGCCCTTGAGCGGGTCGGGCTCGCGCGGGAGGCCGAGGATGCGCTCGCCGAGGATGTTCCGCTGGATGTCCTCGGTGCCGCCCCCGATCCGGCTCGACCACTGCATCAGGAACATGTCCTGCCAGAAGCCGTCGTCCGGCGCGTCGTCGTGCCAGAGCGTGCCGGCGGCGCCCAGGATCGACATGAGGAGCGAGCCGACGTGCTCGACCTGGTGGCTGTTGAGCAGCTTCAGGATGGCGGCCTCGGGACCAGGCGGGACCCCCTTCGCCACCGCGGTGCGGACCCGGTAGACGGTCCACCGCTGCACCATCTCGCGGCTGCGGACCCTCGCGATCTCCTGGCGCACGACGGGGTCGTGGGTGCGACCCAGGCGCTTGGCCACGTCCACGATCTCCCGCGTGCCGACGCGGCCGCCCGAGCCGATGGCCGTCCGCTCGGCGGTGAGCGTCGTCATGGCCACCCGCCACCCGTCGTGCACGTCGCCGACGACGCGGTCGGCGGGGACGCGCACGCCGTCGAGGAAGACCTCGTTGAAGTGGATCGCGCCGTCGATCTGACGCAGCGGGCGCACCGTCACACCGGGCGAGTGCATGTCCACGAGGAAGTAGGTGATGCCGGCGTGCTTCGGCGCGTCGGGGTCGGTGCGGGCCAGGCAGATGCCGAAGTCCGCGGTGTGCGCGGACGACGTCCACACCTTCTGCCCGTCGAGCACCCACTCGTCGCCGTCGCGCACGGCGCGCGTCGACAGGCTGGCCAGGTCGGAGCCGGACCCCGGCTCGGAGAACAGCTGGCACCACACCTCGTCGCCTCGCAGCATCGGCGGGAGGAAGCGGGCCTTCTGGTCCGCGGTGCCGTGGGTGATGAGCGTCGGCCCGACCATGTCGATGCCGATCATGAACATGTTGCCGGTGGTGTCGAACCGGCCCTCCTCCTCGGAGAAGACGCCGGCCTCGATCCCCGTGCGCCCCCGGCCGCCGTACTCCACGGGCCAGTGGATGGCGGCCCAGCCCGCGTCGCACTTGGTGCGCTGCCAGGCCTTCGCCCGCGCCAGCTGCGCGGCGTCCTCGTCGGCGGTCCGGGCCCGGAAGGCCCGCCAGTCGCCGTCGCCCTCGCCCCGGGGCTTGGCCACCGTCTTCAGCCAGGCGCGGGCCTCGGCTCGAGCAGCCGCCTCTTCCGGGGTGTCGTCTACGTCCATCGGTAGAACCTGTTCTACCTGGCCTCGGGTCTACGGTCCCAGTCTGTGGACCTGCCGGTGATGCCCCCCGTCAAGCCGATGCTCGCGAAAGCCGTCCACGAGGTGCCCCGCGACGCCGGGCTCCTCTACGAGCCGAAGTGGGACGGGTTCCGGTGCATCGCCTTCCGAGACGGCGAGGAGCTCGAGCTCGGGTCCCGCAACGACCGGCCGCTGACGCGGTACTTCCCCGAGCTGGTCGAGCTGCTGAAGGCGGCGCTTCCCGAGCGCTGCGTGGTCGACGGGGAGATCGTCGTGGTCACCGGCGACGGGCTCGACTTCGACACCCTCCAGAACCGGTTGCACCCCGCCGCGTCACGGGTGAACAGGCTGGCGGAGGAGACGCCCGCCAGCTTCGTGGCGTTCGACCTCCTGGCCTTGGGCGATCGCGACCTCACCGGGGTGCCGTTCGGCGAGCGACGGCACGAGCTGGAGGGCATCTTCGACGGGGCGTTCGGCCGGATCCACCTCACGCCCATGACGGAGGACCCCGACGTCGCCCAGGACTGGTTCACCCGGTTCGAGGGCGCCGGCTTCGACGGCGTGATGGCCAAGCCGGGCGACGCTCCGTACCAGCAGGACAAGCGGGCGATGTGGAAGGTGAAGCACCAGAGGACGGCGGACTGCGTCGTCGCCGGGTTCCGGTGGCACAAGGACGGCGAGGGGATCGGCTCGCTCCTCCTCGGCCTGTTCGACGACGAGGGCACGCTGCACCACATCGGCGTCGCCAGCAGCTTCACCGCCGCCCGCCGCAAGGAGCTGGTCGCCGAGCTCGCCCCGCTCCGCGAGGGCGCGACGGAGGACCACCCCTGGAAGGACTGGGCCGAGTGGCAGTCGCACCTCGAGGGCCGCAAGCCCGGCAACCTCAACCGCTGGAACGCGCAGAAGGACATGTCCTGGGAGCCGCTGCGGTGCGAGCTCGTCGCCGAGGTCCGCTACGAGCACCTCCAGGGCGACCGCTTCCGCAACGTCGCCCGCCTCAACCGCTTCCGCCCGGACCGCACGCCGGAGTCGTGCACCTACGCGCAGCTCGAAGAGGTCGCACCCGCCGAGCTCACCGCGATGTTCCCCGAGGCCTGACGGTCGATGGCCGAGACGACCGTGGTGGAGGTCGACGGCACCGAGGTGCCGGTGACGAACCCGTCGAAGGTGTACTTCCGCCAGCGGGGCGAGACGAAGCTCGACCTCGTCGAGTACTACCTCGCGGTCGGGGACCCGCTGCTGCGCACGCTGCAGGGTCGGCCGCTGCTGCTCGAGCGGTTCCCGGATGGCGCCGGCGGCAAGTCGTGGTTCCAGAAGCGGGTGCCGAAGTCCCCGCCGGAGTGGCTGCAGACCACCGTCGTCGCGACGCCCAACGGCACGACCAGCGATGCGCTGGTCGCCGCCGACCTCGCCCACATCGTGTGGGCCGTCAACCTCGGCTGCCTCGGGTTCCACGTCTGGCCGACGCGCGCCGACACGCCCGAGGTCACCGACGAGCTGCGCATCGACCTCGACCCGTCGCCGGGGGTGGCGTGGCCGCAGGTGCGGGAGGCCGCGGTCCTGGCCCGCGAGGTGCTCGTCGAGCTCGGCATCGAGGTGCACCTCAAGACCTCCGGGTCGCGGGGCCTCCACCTCTACGTCGGCCTCGAGCCGCGGTGGGACAGCTACGAGGTGCGGGCCGCGGCGATCGCCCTCGCCCGCGAGCTCGAGCGGCGGGCCCCCGACCTCATCACCGCCCAGTGGTGGAAGGAGGAGCGGGGCACGCGCGTCTTCGTCGACTTCAACCAGAACGCCCCCCACAAGACGGTCTTCGGGGCGTGGTGCGTGCGCCCCCGCGTGGGCGGCCAGGTGTCGACCCCGATCACCTGGGACGAGCTCGCCGACATCGAGCCCGACGAGCTCACGCTCTCGACGGTCCCGGGCCGGGTGGCCGCCCTCGGCGACCCCTGGGAGGCCAAGCCGAAGCGTCCGCAGGACCTCACCCCGCTGCTCGACTGGTCGGCGCGGGACCTGGCCTCGGGCCTCCAGGACGCACCCTGGCCGCCCGTCTACCCGAAGATGCCGAACGAGCCCCCCAGGGTCGCCCCCAGCCGAGCCAGGCAGACTTGACCGGCGGGTCAAGTCTGCGCTCGGATGGCGGGATGACGGACACCGCCGAGCGCACCGAGGTCGGCACGGACGCCGTGAGCGCCGTGACCGCGTGGCTGGAGGAGAACTGGGACCCGGACCTGACGGTCGGGGAGTGGTGGGAGCGCCTGGGCCTGTCGGGGTGGGCCGCTCCGAACCTCCCGGAGAACGCCTACGGCAGGGGCCTGAACCGCAACGACTCGGTCGCGGTGCAGAAGGCCATCTCCGACTTCGGCGCCCTGAGCGCGCCCGGCGGACTCGGCCTCCTGCTCGCCGCGCCGACCATCGCCGCCCACGGCACGCAGGAGCAGATCGACCTCTACGTACGAGAGATCGTCACCGGCCAGAAGGCGTGGTGCCAGCTGTTCAGCGAGCCCGGGGCGGGCTCCGACCTCGCCGGCCTGCAGACCCGTGCGATCAAGGACGGCGAGCAGTGGGTCGTCACCGGCCAGAAGGTCTGGACCTCCGGCGGCCAGGTCGCCGACCTCGGCATGCTCATCGCCCGGACCGACCCCGACGTCCCGAAGCACCAGGGCATCACGTACTTCGCCATCGACATGCACCAGCCGGGCGTCGAGATCCGGCCCCTTGTCGAGATGACGGGCCACGCCATGTTCAACGAGGTCTTCATGGAGGAGGCGATCGTCCCGGACGACGCGCTCATCGGCGGCCTCAACAACGGCTGGGCCGTGGCCAACACCACGCTCATGAACGAGCGGGCCGGCCTCGGCTCGGGCGGCGGCCACGCGGCCGCGAGCGCGGCCACGCCGGGCACGGTCGTCAAGGACCTCGCCAAGCGGGCCGGTGACTTCGTGTCGGGCGGCGGCGGTCGGAAGAAGAGCCGGGGCGACAGCAGCGGCAGCGGCGCGGTCGGCATGCTCGGCGCGGGCTACTCGCTGCTCGTGGAGCTGGCCAAGGGCAACGGCAAGATCGCCGACCCGAGCATCCGCCAGGACCTCGTGAGGCTGCACACGCTCAACGAGCTGGGCCGCATGAACAACCTGCGGGCGAAGGCGGCCAAGGCCGCCGGCCTCCCGGACATCCCCGGCCTGCCCAACATCTCGAAGCTGTCGATGAGCGAGATCGTGCGCCAGCAGCGGGACATCGGCCTCAAGATCCTCGGCCCCTACGGCACGCTCCACGGCTACACGGGGGAGCAGACGGCCAGGAACAACGAGGCCACCGGCAACCCGTTCGTCGGGATGGTCACGAGCCTCGCCCTCTTCGCGCAGGCGCCCCCCATCTACGGCGGCACCGACCAGATCCAGCGCAACATCATCGGCGAGCGCGTCCTGGGCCTCCCCAAGGAGGCCAACAACGACAAGACCGCCGCGTTCAAGGAGCTCCCGAAGAACGCCTAGGCGTCGTCGCTCAGCCGGCGCTGAGCGGCGAGCCGGTCGGCCCGCTCCACCAGGCGGGTGTCGCCGAGCTCCTCGGCCACCGCGGCGAACCCGTCCGTCGGACCCGTCCAGCGCCAGTCGTCGACGGTGCCGACGTCGGCGTCGCGCTCGACCGTGGCGATGCGGCGGAAGAGGAGCGCGAGCTCGAACTGCTCGCGCAGCGTGGCGTTGAGCTTGGCCGCGCTGCGCACGCCGGCGTCCCACACCAGCGGGTCGCCCGGGATCTGCTCGAGGTGGCCCCATCGGTCGAGCACCTGCGCGGCCGACTTGGCCCCCCAGCCGGGGAGGCCCGGGAAGCCGTCGGCGGCGTCGCCCACGAGGGCGAGCAGATCGGGGATCGACTCGGGCGGCACGCCGAGCCGCGCGTGCACGCCCGCGGCGTCGAACCACTTGTCCTGGCGACGGTCCCACTGCCAGACCTTCCCGCCCACGCACTGCCCGAGGTCCTTGTCGGGCGTGCAGATGATCACCCGCTCCACCCGGTCGTCCGCGGCGGCGACCTGGGCGCCCGCGGCCAGCGCGTCGTCGGCCTCCTGCTCGACCATGGCCCACACGGTGAAGCCGGCCGCGCGGAGCGCGTCCTCGACCACGGGGAACTGCGCCTTGAGCGCGGGGTCGACCCCTGCGCCGGTCTTGTAGCCGGCCCACAGGTCGTTGCGGAACGACTCGATGATGTGGTCGGTGGCCACCGCGACGTGGGTGGCGCCCTGCTCGAGGAGCATGAGGCACGACGCCACGACACCACGCGTCGCGCCTCGTCGCTCGTCCTTGTTGGCGGGCGAGAAGTGGTAGCGGAACAGCTCGTAGGTGCCGTCGACGAGGTGCACGTCCATTCGCTGCAGCCTGGCAGGCGCGGGGGGTACCGTCATCCGCGGCATCCAAGGGTGCCGTCAGGATCGGAGTACTGGGCGTGGGACGATCGAGGCCTGACCGCAAGGCGCTTCGCGAGCGGAACGAGGCGCGCTGCCGCCGCATCCTCGAGACGGCCGAGCCGCTTCGTCTCGACGACCTCGACTGGGCCGCCGTCGGCGCCGTCGAGCTCGAGCCGGACGTGGTCGACGTCCTCGTGTACATGCGCGACGTGGAGGGGTTCACCGACCGCGACCTCGTCGGGCTGACCGCGCACCGCACGACGTTGGCCGATCCGATCATCCGTCGCTTCCTCGACCTGTGGCGCGCAGAGGAGTCCGTGCACTGCCAGGCGGTCGGGATGTTCCTGGGACGCTACGCCGAGGCCCGCGGCGTCGACCTGCCGCCGCGCCAGATGCCGCCGCCCGC
>DATFFY010000488.1:0-7087 GCA_035249805.1 Acidimicrobiales bacterium
CGCCTTCGTCGCCGCGAACGCGGCGGGATCCAGCGCGAGGAGGCCGGCTGCCCTCGCGCCGGCCGCGGCCAGCAGCTGGTCCGGCGGGACCAGCACGTCGAGGAACCCCGCGTCCACGGCCGTCTCGGGGTCGAACACCTCGGCCAGCAGCACGGCGCGCTCGAACGCCGCCGGCGTGAGCCGCTGCCGGCAGACCGCGATCGCCGCGTGGGGCATGGTCAGCCCGATCGCCACCTCGTTCGCCGTGATGCGGTGGTCGGCGTCCTGCACCCCGAGTCGGAGGTCCCCGCACAGCACGAGGAACGCTCCCATGGCGTAGGCGTGGCCGGTGCAGGCCACCACCACCGGGCGCGGGAAGCCGAGCATCCGGTGGGCCAGCTCGAACCCCTCCCGCAGGAGGCGGAGCGACGCGTCACCGCCGCTCAGCAGGGTGGCGAGGTCGAAGCCGCCGGAGAACCGGCCGTCCCGGCCCGCCAGCACGACCGGGACGCCATCGGCCTCCGCCCGCTCGAAGCCGTCCCGCAACCCGGCGAGCATCTCGAAGGTCAGGGCGTTGGCCTTGCCGTCGTCCATCGTGATGGACGCGACGCCGTCGGCCGTCTCGTAGCGCACGTGGCCCATGCGGTGACCCTAAATCAGAACGTTGTTTCGAAACAACGTGTCCCAAGTCACCCGAGCGCTGGGAGCACCTCGGCGCCGAAGCGGGTGAGCGTCGTCTCGTCGGCGAAGTCCGTGAACCACAGGTAGACCCGCTCGATCCCGCGGGCCTCCAGGCTCCGCAGGTGGTCGACCATCGCCGCGGTGTCCCCGGCCACCCGACCGGTCATGTAGCCGAACCGACGGGCGGCGAGCGCGAGCACCTCGTCGCTGGTCGCCGGGTCCGGCGCGTAGGTCACCATCTGCTGGATCGACACGCGAGCGCCCCCCACCTTGCTGCGCAGCTCGTCGACGCGGTCCACCTTGTCGACGGACAGGTTCCACCAGTCGGCGTGCTCGGACACCAGGCCCAGCGTGCGCGGACCGACGCCTCCGATGACGATCGGGATCCGCCCGACCGGGGTGGGCCGCTGCTGCGCGCCGCGCAGCTGGTGGTGGCGACCCTCGAAGTCCACGGGCTCGCCCGTCCAGAGCGCGCGCACGACGGCCAGCGTCTCGGCCAGCCGGTCGACGCGGTGGCGCGGCTCGGGGGACCCCACGCCGAAGGTGGCCAGCTCCGTCGGCACCGAGCCCCACCCGATGCCGAGCTCGAACCGGCCGCCCGACGCGTGGTCGAGCGTGACCGCCTCCCGGGCGAGGACGGCCGGATGGCGGAACGCATCGCAGAGCACGAGGTGCCCGATGCGCACGCGATCGGTGTGGGCGGCGAGCCACGCGGCGGTGGTCATCGCGTCCCACATGGGCTGGTCGTCGGCCAGCGGCGGCGCGAGGTGGTCCATCAGCGCCACGCCGGCGAAGCCGGCCGCCTCGGCCGCCTGCGCCTTGGCCACGAGCGCGTCCATCGGCATCCGCATCTGCGGGAGGAAGAGGAAGGCCTCGAGCGGCATCAGGTCGCGAGCGCGCCGAGCGGGGCCCAGCAGGCGTGCGTGCCGGAGGAGATGCGCTCGGGCAGCCGCACCCGGGCGATCGGCCCGGCCGTGAGGTCGGTCGCCTCGAAGACGAGGCACTCCGAGCGGTCCCGGGCCACGTCGGTGGTGAACGTGAGGACGTAGCCGTCGTCCTCGGCCGTCGAGCCCACCCGTGGCGCGAAGGGCGCCTCGCTCCCGAACACGCCGTCGCCGAACGCGTACCGCTGCTCGGCGCCGGTGGCGACGTCGTGCTTCACGAGCCCGTCGAAGAGGAACCAGCCGGGCGTGCCGGTGAGGTCGTAGGAGTACCGGTAGGGGAGCCCGGCCCGCCGGCCGTCGATGGAGCCGAACTCCATCGTGCGGTCCGACAGGGGCTCCTCCTTCGTCGTCCCGGTGCGGAGGTCGAAGCGCCAACGGTGCGGGCGAGCGTCGAGCTGCTCCAGGTCGATGTGCCGATACGCGCTCACCACCCGGGGCGTCCCGTCAGCCTTCTGCGGCGACGGGTTGTGCTGGAAGAAGCCGTCGAGCACGACCTCGTCGCCGTCCTCGAACGCGTTGATCCAGTGCAGGACGTAGGTGGGCTCGGCCTCGAACCAGCGGATCTCCTCGGTGCTCCCGTAGCGGGGCACGATCCCGAAGCGGCTGGGCTGGTCCGGGTACCAGCGAGGAAGGTGGACCCCCTGGGCGAGCAGGTCGGGCGCCCAATGGAGGGGCAGGTCGTTGAAGATCGTGTACCGCTCCGTGAACGCGAGGTCGTGCGGCAGGCGGGGGCCGGGCAGCGGCACGTCGATGGCGTGGACGAGCTCCCCGCCCGCAGCGACCACGCCGTAGTGCAGGTACGGCCAGTCCTTGCCGTAGCCGAACACGAGCAGCTCGCCCGTGCGCTCGTCGAGCTTGGGGTGGGCGGACACGCCGGTCGCGCTCGGGAACCCTGCGACCCACGGCGCCTTGCCGCGGCCCTCGAGCGAGGTGGGGTCGAGCTGGTAGACGTCGCCGCACTGGTAGAAGGTGCTGAGCGCCAAGCCGTCGTGCACCACCACGTCGGTGCTCGACGCGTCCTTCATCCGGCCGCGGGCGCCCCAGCCGTCCTCCCGGAGGGAGTGCTCGGGCAGGTCGAGCAGCCCGGTCCACAGCGGACCGCCGGCGTCCTGCTCGGCGAGGAACCCGTCCGTGCGCACGAACCGGTTGCAGTACGAGGCCCGACCCTCCTCGAAGCGGACGGAGTGCAGCATCCCGTCGCCGTCGAACGGGTGGTACATCCCGATCGAGGGGTGCACCGGGTTCTCGGTGTTCCGCAGGTACACGCCGGCGAGATCCATCGGGAGCTCGCCTTCCACCTCCAGGTCCCGGGCGTCCCACTCGCGGTGGTTCGGGGTCCACGCGCCGGTGCGGTACGGGTGGTCGTCGCCGGTGGGCAGCGTCGACGGCACGGTGTTGACGAGCGTGGTCCCCACGGGGCGACTGTAGGTCCGCGGATCCGGACCGGGGGGCTACAGCTGGGGCAGCGCGCCGGCGAGGACGTCGTCGGTCGAGGGGCTCCCGGCCCCGTCGGTCTGCACGTCCGCGATCTTCGGCACCCGCAGCAGCGCCGCCCGCGCCGCGGCCAGCTCCCGCGGGTCGGCCTGCCCCTCGAGGGTGACCGCCCCGGCGTCGATGCCGGTGATCCGGATCGACGTGTCCGTGGGCACCGCGCGGTCGAGCGCGGCCACGGCCTTGGCCTCCGTGAGCAGGTCGTCGGTCTCGCGGCACCGCACGCGCTGGGGTGCGTGGCGGGCCAGGTCGGCGGTCCGGAGGACCGTGCCGCGGTGGCGCCAGAGCGCCTGGGCGACCGTCACGGCCCCCAGCTGTCGGATCAGGCGACGCAGCATCGCCTCTCTCCCTGCCCCGTTGGCGCCGTCTCGAACCGTGGTGTGCGGACGGGACGACGGGGTAGGTGGAGGACCACGACGGCTGTGTGGCACAGATGGGAGCAGCCAGATGATCACCATCTCCAGCACGAAGCCGGGGACCCCGCAGCGGGTCCGGGTGACCGGCGATCTCGACCTCCCCCGGGGCGACGACCTCGAGCTGCGGGTGCGCCCGATGCTCGTCCCGGGCGCGCAGGTCGCCATCGATCTCCGCGACGTCGAGTTCGCGGACTCGAGCGGCATCGGCGCGCTGCTCGTCCTCAACCAGGTCGCGGAGGAGGAGGGCGCCACGCTCGTGCTGCTCGATCCCTCCCCGCACGTGCGGTCCGTCCTCGAGCTCACGGGCACGATCGCCCTCTTCTCGATCGCGGGGGCGACCTCGGCCCAGCGCCGCGCCAGCTGATCCTGCCGCCCCACTAGCGTCCGGGCCCGGTGGAGGCCGTGGCGGCGCTGTCCGTGCTCTTCGGGTCGATCGCGTCGGTGGTCGCGGGGTTCGGGTTCGCGCTCGTCTGCTCGCCGTTCCTCGTCGCCGCCTACGGCGCGCCGGACGGCGTCCAGATCAACCTGCTCGTGTCCGGCATCCTCAGCATGCTGCTGCTGTTCTCGGGCTGGGAGCACCTCGACCGCCCCTCGACGGTGCGGCTGCTCGTCCCCGCTGCGCTCGCCACCGTGGCCCTCGGCATCCCGCTCCGCGGGTCGGACACCGACGGGCTCGCCACGGTCGCCGGCGGGCTGTGCCTCGTCGGCGTCGCGGTGGTGGCCTTCGGCCGGCCGCTCCACCGCGTCACCACGCGCGTCGGCACCACGCTCGTCGGCCTCGTCAGCGGAGCGATGAACGTCGTCGCCGGCATCAGCGGGCCCCCCGTCGTGATGTTCGGGGCGACGATCGGCTGGGCCCCACGCGTGGCCCGCACGACCCTCCAGGCGTACTTCCTCGGCATCAACATCGTCGCCCTGGCCACGCTGGGCCTGCCCGACCGGGTGCCGCTGGTGATCGTGCTGGCGATGGTCGCGGGCCTGCTGCTCGGCCGGCCGCTGGCCGAGCGCCTTGCACCAGAACGGATCCGGTCCGTGGGGCTGGCCCTCGCCGCGGTGGGCTCGGTGCTGGCGATGGTCCGAGGGGTCACCTGATGGGTGCCGTGGCGGTCACCTTCCGCCGGCTCGTCGACGACGACCTCCCGCTGCTGCACCGCTGGCTGAACGAGCCGGGGATCGTCCGTTGGTGGGAGGGCGACGACGTGTCCTGGGCCGCCGTCCAGCACGACTACGGCCAGACGACGACCGATCCCTACCTCGAGCACTGGCTCGCCCACGTCGGGACCACGCCGGTCGGCTGGATCCAGTGCTACGCGATCGCCGAGGAGCCGGAGGAGGCGGCGCGATGGTGGGCGCTCGGCGTCGACCGGGACGTGGCCGGCATCGACTACCTCCTCGGGGAGCCCGACCGCCGCAGGGCCGGGCTCGGATCCGCGATGATCCGGGCCTTCGTCGACGACATCGTGTTCCCCCTCCACCCGCAGTGGACGCAGGTGGGCGCCGACCCGCACGAGGACAACGTCGCGTCGTGGCGGGCGCTCGAGAAGGCCGGCTTCCGCTTCGTCGGCCACACGGTCGGGCCCGACGGCCGGGGCAGGCTGATGGTGCGCGACCGCTAAGCCAGCACGATGTCGGCGGCGCGGGCCGCCTCGAAGCGGCGCTCGACGTCCGACCAGTTGACGACGTTCCAGATGGCCTCGAAGAAGTCGGCCTTCCGGTTCTCGTACTGCAGGTAGTACGCGTGCTCCCACGCGTCGATCGCCAGGAGCGGGACGGTGCCCTGGCCGTGCTGGCCCTGGTGGTCGTGGACCTGCTGCACGACGAGGCGGCCGGCCATCGGCTCCCAGGAGGCCAGCGCCCAGCCGGAGCCCTGGATCGAGGTCGCCGCCTCGGTCATCTGGCGCTTGAACGGCTCGAAGCCGCCGAAGGCGTCGTCGAGGGCGGAGGCCACCGAGCCCGTGGGTTCGCCGCCGCCATCGGGGGACAGGTTCGTCCAGAACACCGAGTGGAGGACGTGGCCGGACACGTTGAAGGCGAGGTTGCGCTCCAGCTGGGCGATCGTGGCGAAGTCGTCCTTCGCGCGCACCTCCGCGAGCTTCTCGAGGGCGGTGTTGGCACCGTCGACGTACGTCTTGTGGTGCTTGTCATGGTGCAGCTCCATGATCCGGCCGCTGATGTGCGGCTCGAGCGCACCGGGGTCGTAGCTGAGGTCGGGGAGGGTGTACACGGGCATGCCCCACAACTACCCGCTGGATCGCGGAACGAGGCATCGGCTCATTCGAGGTTGATGGCCACGTACTTGGTGGAGAGGTACTCGTCGATCCCCTCGGGGCCCCCCTCCCGGCCGATGCCGGACTGCTTGACCCCGCCGAAGGGGGCGGCCGGGTTCGACACCATCCCCTGGTTGAGGCCCACCATCCCCGTGTCCAGCGCCTCGGTGACCCGCAGGGCCCGCTTCAGGTCGCGGGTGAAGAGGTACGCGACGAGGCCGTACTCCGTGTCGTTGGCGGCGGCGATCGCCTCGTCCTCGTCCCCGAACGTCGTCACCGGGGCCACGGGGCCGAAGACCTCCTCGCGCAGCAGCCGGGCCCCGGGGGGCACGGCGGCGAGGACGGTCGGCGGGAAGAAGTGCCCGGCCCCGTCGAGCGCCTTGCCGCCCGTGAGCACCTCGGCCCCCTGGGCCACGGCATCGTCGACGAGCTCGGCCACCTTGTCGCGCGACGCAGCGTCGATGAGCGGGCCCACCTGCACGCCGTCCTCCGTGCCCCGCCCGATCCGCATGGCCGCGAGGCGCTCGGCCAGGCGACCGGTGAACTCCTCCGCGACCGCCTCGGCCACGTGGAAGCGGTTGGCCGCGGTGCAGGCCTCGCCGATGTTGCGCATCTTCGCGATGACCGCGCCGTCGACGGCCGCGTCGAGGTCGGCGTCCTCGAACACGAGGAACGGCGCGTTGCCGCCGAGCTCCATCGACACCTGGAGGACCTGGTCGGCCGCCTTGGCCAGCAGGCCCTTGCCGACCTCGGTGGAGCCGGTGAAGGACAGCTTGCGCAGGCGCGGGTCCGCGACGAGCGGGTCCACGACCGAGCGGGCCGAGCTCGACGTCACGACGTTGAGCACCCCGGGCGGCAGCCCCGCCTCCTGGAGGATCTGGGCCAGGGCGAGCATCGACAGCGGGGTCAGCTGCGCCGGCTTCACCACCATCGTGCACCCGGCCGCCACGGCCGGGCCGATCTTGCGGGTGCCCATCGCCATCGGGAAGTTCCAGGGCGTGATGAGCAGGCACGGTCCGACCGGCTGGCGCATCGTGAGCAGGCGGCCCTGGCCGCTCGGCGCGGAGGCGTAGCGGCCGTCGATCCGGACGGCCTCCTCGGAGAACCAGCGGAGGAACTCGGCCGCGTAGGTCACCTCGGCCCGGGACTCGGTGAGCGGCTTGCCCATCTCGAGCGTCATGAGCAGGGCCAGCTCGTCGACGCGGGCGGTGATCGCGTCGAAGGCGCGGCGCAGGACCTCGCCCCGCTCCCGAGGGGCGGTGGCCGCCCACCCGGCCTGCGCGGCGACCGCCGCGTCGAGCGCGGCCAC